>CAYHXS010000008.1:0-14082 GCA_964360665.1 uncultured Candidatus Saccharibacteria bacterium
GTGCCGCAGATAAATAGGTATAGCGAATAAACAAGTTGAGGAAAGAGAAAAATTCGGAGCAATAAAATTACCGCACGGAAAACAATTTTGGGCGTGCTTTTATAAATGGAGGCGATGGCTCAAAAATGTCAGGAATGCGAATGCGCCGGGATTTTTAATTATTCCAATTTCAGGCTGTATAATTTATCATCTAACCGGTTTTTGAATAAGAGCGAAGAGCCGATTAATTCCAGGTGTTCCGCGTCAATTGGCGAGATGTTGTCATCTAAAATTGGTTTTGATGAACCGGTAGACAAATCTATCATATAAATGACATCGTCAAAATAAATTGCCTTTTTATAATAATCGTCCGGCAGAATTACCCCTTCTCTGATTGTTTTGGGAACTCCGCAGAATATTTTATTGGTTTCTATAAGGCATTTTGACGGCAGGGTCATAAAGGAAAGAGTGGTTAATTCGTTGCCGTTTTTATCAATTAATTTTAATGTCGGGATACGATTTTTATTGCTGAGTTTAAGGCCAAAGTTGCTGTCCGCGGACCAATTAATAGTTAAACCATTTTCTTTTTCTGAAGCAGGTATTATGGTTTTTTTGGAGAGATCCAGCGCCCATAAATCGGAAGGAAATTCTATTGAAGGCGTCGGCAGCAGAAATACCCTGTTGTCCGAAATCCATTGCAATTGCAGATCTTTTTGAGTCATATCCAGCACTTTTTGGATTTTTTGATTGACAACGCCCAATCTGTTTAGGGATTTTTGGCTTAAATACAATAATTCATCGGATTTCGGAGACCAGGCAACAGAAAGCGTCTGATCCGGCAGAACCTTCCAATTGTTGTTTTCGGTATTGAAAACGCTGAAAGTTGTGGAAAAGGGATAATTAAATTCCGCTACGGCGGATGTTCCGTCGGGTGACGCAAGGACAGAATGAAGATTATTGATGGTTTGTGAATTAACCATCGTTTCTTCGGTTTTGGATTTTTTAGTTACTTCGCCGGTTTTGGCGATATAATAAATATCCCCGGTTTTTTTATTAACCCAATAATCAAAAATTGAATTTTGAGTCAAAATTTGTAATTTTTGCGCTTGCAAGATTTCTTGTTCGGTTTGGCCGGGAGGAGCTTTTTCTGAAGGCGGAAAAACTACTTTGGTTAATTGTTGTCCAACAGGACTTTTCGTGAAAAACCAATAGCCGAGCCAGATTATTGCTCCGAGCATCGCCAGTATTAAAATTATTTTTAAGTATTTTTTCCAGTTCATAAATAATGAGATTAATTATTTATTTTTTATCGCCAACATCCCATATTGCCAGCCGCGTTTCTTTTATAAGTAGTGCCATTGCCACATGGAATTTCAGGTACGCATTGATTGCCTTCAGCGCTGGGTTTGAAGTATCTATCACATTTGCAGTCGCTAACGGAGGCTGTTATGGCATTATCTTTGCATTGCAAGCAAACAAACCCCGGTACTTGTGACGGCGGATTCAGACTGCTCAATGGCCCAGTAATTTGAATATTTGATTGAACGGTTATTCCTGAACTGACCCCTGATTGGCAAAGCGGGTGGTCTTCCGGAGTTGAAGATGTCGGCAAGTTTTGTTCTTCCGGCAACGCCCCCTCCTTAATTATTTTATTGATATTTACCGGAGATACATTAGGATTTTTTAATTTCACGAGATTTGGGTTTATGGTGTAAAGGACAAGGTAAGCGCCAAGAAGCAAGGCTACCCCATAGATTGCTTCACGGATAATGTCTTTCGCTTCTTCCGTGGAGCCGATGTTTCCGGCAGATAAAATATATTTAAGCGAGCCGTAAACAATTGAGCCGAAAGCCAGCAAGCCGGCAATCATTAACCCGAATTGGTAAAGCCGGGCGATATATTGCGCCGGCCCCTCTTCTGCTTTTGGACAGGTACCTCCAAATTCTCCAAAGCCCGGCTGGCAGGGAATTTTAACGTATGTGTTATATTTTCGAATCTCGTCATACCCTATACCAAACAGACCGAGTGTTCTACAGCCGATAACTAGATTAGTTTTGGGGTCACGTACTAAATCGATTAGTTTACATCCCTGCTCTTGTTTTTTTGACGGGTCAAAGCAGCCGATTGGATTACCATTAATGTCTTTTTGAATTTGGCTTCCCGCAGGGCACTTTATATTTTTAATGCCGTCTTCCGTTACAGCCCCTGAAATAGGAAGGCACCAATAAGTTTTACCCTTACTTCGGTGTTCAATTGGCGTAAGTTTGAACGCATTTGGGTCGCCGCAAGCTCCAGCTGTGCCGGTTTGGTCTTTAGGTTGCTGGGCAGTAGCGGGGACGCACCAGTATTCCGCGCTGTCTTTTGCCAGAGAGGCTATTTCGTCGCCTTTTCCATCCCAATTGCAGTTGGACGCTTTATATGGATAGGTTTGGCCGGGTAGTGGCGCCGCAAAAACGACAGAAAACATGCCAAATAATATAAAACTGACCAAAGAAATTTTTAAAATCATTTTCATATTATTTGACGGTAAAATTAATTTTTCTGGAAGCCATTTCCAGCTGGTTGAGGGTATTCCGCGCCGAAACGGAAATCGGAAAATCGGTTTCTTGGGGCGTTCCCTGGGAACTTAAATCTAATGAAATAATATCCGGAGAAATTTGTTGGGCGGGAGCTTGTCCGTTTATCAGCCAATTAAGATTAATTTCGCTTAAATTCGCGGCATTAAAGTAGTAAGGAAGAGCAGTCAGCAAATAACTCCCCAATTTTAAATCTCGGGAAACAGTCTTCGCGTCAATTACTAAATCGGGGTTGGTCGTCGGTATTGAGGCATTATAAATCAAATCCCTGCCTTTATAATCGGAGACTGTTATCCGTACGGTTTGGCCGGAAGGTTGCGCCTGGAAAGAAGTGGTTTTTAGTCCTATTCCAATGCGCAGAAAATTATTATTTAAGTGCCAGGTGATTTCATTTCGGGAGAGGTCCACAATTTTATTTCCATCAACCAGGTCAAAACCAACTTCCACAAAACTTGTTTTACTTGGCAAGATTTTTCCTTGGAAATCCGCTGGCACATAATTAGTTGCTTTCCAGGAGAAGATAAATTTTGGTTCATTTTGGGCCAGAACATGATTTTTTGATAATAAGAAAAACGCGGCGAGCAATCCGACTGCTACGACATATTTAATTTTTATATTGACATTAACCATTTATTTTGCCGGTGTTGGCATTTTTGAAGCCGGTTTGGTAATACTGGTAACTTGTTTTACTGCAGGGACTTCGTCTTCAATAATCGTCATTATCAGCGCCCCGGTCCGGAAGGGCAAGGCGTTAACAAATGGGATTAATTCTATTCCGCTGCCGCCCCAGAACCATTTAGTGCTTACCTCTTTATTATACAGCCAGAAAATCATAATTGCTGAAATTATTGCCCCGAATAAACCGGTAACAATCGGCATGGCTGGTCCGATAACCGGAATTGCAATCGCGAGACTTCCCAAGAAATCTACGCCATCGGCAATTCCAACCAAAATAAACATAAAAACTTTATCTACCGTAGTTATTTTGGGTTCGTTCTTCGTCATCCTTTTTGTTCCAATATTTGTTCGGGTTTGGTGGTGACGATTTTATCTTCAAGATAAGAAGCAATAATCTGGATGGCAACGTGGTTAAGTCCGGCAAAGAATAATCCTTCGCCCACTTTTGCTTCAAGAAGCAGGCCTTTTTCGCCTTCGGTCAGGTTAAAAGTTTTAGTAATCAGGTCTATTGTCGCCGGCGATTGCTTCAGAAGAATTTGGAGTGAAGAATTGGTGATAATTGGCCGGCCGTAAGGCGATTTCAGGAAGTCTTCCACGTCTTGGGTAATAGTGGTAACGCCCAAAAAGTATTTGCGGCAGCGTTTTACCAAACCAAATAGGAAAGACGCGCCGTCTTCGTGCTTCATTATTACCCAGGCCTCATCAATCACCAGAACCCGTTTTTTGAGGTTAGCGCGGATTAAGCTCCAGATAAAATTAAGCACTATATACATGGCAATCGGCCGGAGTTCATCTTCTAAATCCCGAATGGAAAAAACAATCAGGCGGTTGCCGATGTCCACGTTGGTTTGTTGGTTGGAGAATCCGGCGTAACTGCCTTGGGTGAATTTATAAAGGCGTTCCGCCAATCCTTTGCCGCCCTCCATGCTTTCCAGGACTTTTTGCAAGTCTTCCAAAAGCGGAGGCGTGGCATTGGAAAAATCTTTGCCCGGCATTATGTCGTGGGAGGCGTAAGTTTCGCTCAAAGCACGGTCTAGGACGGCGTCTTCTTCCGGAGTAATCTGGCCGAGCATGATTTTCAATAAACCGGCGATGTTTACGATATGGGAACGGAGAATGTCGCTGGGATCTTCGTCCGGAGGAATTATTGGAATATCAAACGGATTAATATGGTGGTCGGAAGCAAGTGAGATTTTGAAAAAGCTTCCGCCGACTGCCGAAGCAAGGTTTTCATATTCATTTTCCGGGTCAATGACCAAAACATCAATTCCCAGCATCATTAATCTCAAAATTTCCAGCTTGGTGGCGTAGGATTTTCCGCCTCCGGATTTGGCAAAAATCACCATATTGGCATTTTCCAATGAAAAGCGGTTAAAAATTATAAGAGTGTTGTTGTGGCGGTTGATTCCATACATTATTCCTTCATTAGAAGTAAGGCTGGCTGAAGTAAACGGGAAAACCGAAGAGAGTGTCCCGGAATTCATCGGTGAATGGATTAATAATTGGTCTTCTCCGATGGGCAGGACGGAATTAAATCCTTCCAGCTGTTGGAAGATGGCCGGTTTTACATAAATTAAACGGCTTTCCAATAAAGAGGAAATGGAATTTTCCAATTTACTCAATTCTTCAACAGTATTGGCATAAATGGTTATATAGACGCCAATATTAAATAAATTTTCCCGTGATTGTTGGAGAGAATCGCGAAGCGCCTCCACGTCCTGGAAGGCGGTTTCCAGAAGCGGGTCGCGCACCATTCCTTTTTGCTGCCGCTCCATTAGTTGTGATTCTATTTGGGCGGCTTTTTTGCGCAGGCGCTTTAAGGCTAGCGGGGTTTCTATCGGATGGACAAAAATGGAAATATCCAATAATTCCGGCAAATCAATAATCGGCGAAAACCAGCCAGTGGAAAGATAACGGGGATAAGTGAAGATGAAAATTGTTTTGACGAATTTATCTCCCAGCTTTAAATAATTGGAATCAATTTCTAATGCCGGCGGAGCGATTAAATTAATCAGGCTTTCTTTATTCATATCATTTCTTTTCTTCTTCTTTAACTATTTCCAAATTTCTTTTTTCAATGGCGGCAGGATTGTAGAGATTATAAAAAAGTTCTATAAGTTCTTCGTTGTTAAGAGGTATGGCGCGGAGCCCGATTTGATTAAGTCCGTTAATTGCCTGGTTAACCCGCTGGTCCAGCTGCTCCAGATTTTCTTTGTCTATTGTTCCTTCAGTTTGTTCCGCGGCGGCGATTTTTTTCTCAGCGGTTTTTGCGGATTTGAACAACCCGGTGATTTTTCCCGCTATATCTGTTCCGGCTTTTGTTATCTGTATCGGGTCGAAAGGAACCACCGCGAAAAAGGTTTTTTGCATGATGGCGTTTTGAGACACGAAAGAACGGATAAACTCGCGATATTCCTGGATCTGGTTTTTCAGTAGGGGGTTTGGTTCTTGTTCTTCAAACCCTTCCAATTTTTTAAGATAATCATCAATATTTAATTTCCTGGAATGAATGAACATTTGGACGGAAAAATTAATGGAATTGAGAAATCCCTGGAAGGCGTAAAGGATAATTCCCTGCTCTTCTTCGGATTTAAGAAAAAAGTTTGTTCCGGATATCATAAGAAGCCGGCGCAAGGAACCGCTTTTGAGCACGACGGTGTCATTTTCTATTGAAGCAATATCAATAAATTGCTGGGTTGGGGATGATTCTTGTTTGGGCATGTTTTGGGTTATAACTTCTATTTTACCGGTAATCTACTCTTCGCGCCACCTCTTTTTCTCCGGTTATTTTGCGCATCATTTCAAAGCGTTCTTTGCTGCTTTTTACCCGGTCTAAAATTGAAGACGCAACCACTTTTTCCCTTTTGGGAATCGGATTTTTGGTGGTTTTCAGCTGATCCATCAAATTTTCCAGCAGGGATTTTCCGGGCGTTTTTTGTTCAGCCAGGGTTGCGGGCATTTTGGCCTCCGGCATCTGGCGCTGCCAGAGATAAAATCGCGGTTTCCAATAGAAACTGAACGCCGCCATTGCGGTTATGGAAAATGGCCGGCCATTGATTTTGATAAAAGCAAAAGATGCGGAAATGGTCATAATTATAGCAGTGAAAAATATCCAGAGGAATGGTTTAAGGGCAAAAAACAGAATAAAGCTTATTCCCCCTCCCGCGGCCAGGTACAAAAATTGCTTGATTGTAAGCGGGCCGACGATTTTATCTTCCGTTTCAATGAATTGCGGAACTTGAAAATTCATGATTTGTCCTGCTTTCTTAAATCAACAGTATTGGAGTTGGTTTCCTGTCCGAATATTTTTCTCAAATCCAAGATGTTTTCCGTGGTTGGGACTGGCGATTTTAACGCGCCATCCCGGCTAATGGGAGTGCGGAAATCACTGTAATGAACCACTCGGGCGGCTTGCCCTGAGCCTGCCGAAGCGGCTTGTCCCGCCGTAGTGGTAGATTGCGGAATTTCTATTTTGACCGATATTGGTTTGGGCGCGGCCTGCCCGGCCAGGGCCGATTTTTCCGCCATTGGCCGTGAAAAGGCCGGTATTTTAATATTAAGGCGCGGCAATGCGGCTGCTTGCCCCGCCGTGGCGGCTGTTTGCGTTATTTGATCTGCCTGGTGAAGCATAAAAGGCACGGTCGGCAACGCTTCCGGTTCCGCCAGATTTGGTTTCGCGGTTCCTTTTTTAATTTGAAAAGACTGTAAGTCTACTATGGGTAATGATTTTTGGATTGTTGGTGCGGTCGGCATTGGTTTTGGCGCTGGCATTTCTGATGGTTTTGGTTGCGGGATGGGTCCGGCTGCCGGCGATAAAGTTTTAAGCGACGGTTTTGAGGAACGTAATTGGCCGAAGCGGATTAATTTTACGTCTACTCCGGCATCGCGCCTTAATTCATTTTCAATGGAACGCAAAATATGATTTTCAATATCTTCAGCTATTGATTTGGCGGCTTGAAAGCCAATTCTTAATTCATTGGCGAGTTCATTGATGAAATCTTGCGGTTCAAGATTTAAGGTGATAAGGCGTAAAATTAATGATGGAATAATCCTCCTTCTTCCTTCTTTAAGCCCTAACCGATTATTTATTTCTGCTATTAAAAAAGTAGTGCTGTCCGAAGAAGCCCAGTCTTTGATGTGTTCCGGGAGCGCTTGAAACGTGTCGGCCATGGATAGTGTGGTTTGTTGTTCAGGCATAATTATTAAAAGTCATCTGTCCGCTCTTACGGTTCCCAACCCGGCAAGAGCGGGATTTTTGGTTTTGTTGATTCGCGATTGGCTTGTCCGGGGATGCTGTCATTGTCCCAGTTTTTAAGGTATTGCCAGTTTCTCCCTTCTTGTGTTTCAGAGTCAATTTTCAGTTGGCCTGAATCAACTTCATTTTGGATTGCTTCTATGCCTTTATTAATAGCGGCAATTTGAGTGGCCTTGGCGTCCATTGATAATCTTTTTAATTGCGGTTTGGTCAGGTTGAGAAGGACGGTAAGGTTTAAGGCTTCTTTATAAGAACCATTCTCATTTTTTTCCGGTTCTTTGAATATATCATCGGCGTTGAGATTGACGATATCTGCCGGCGAAGTTTTAGTAATCCATTTTTTAACCTCCGCGTTTCTTTTTTCTGGGTCTTTTATTCCGACTCCGGCAAGAGTGGGATTTCTGGAAAAGATTTTCTTTTCCGTTCCCATTTTTCTTGAGGCTTCAATCAGCGATTCAAACATTTGCGGCTGTTTGGCGCGGACATCATTTAATAATCCTTTTTCAGCCGCGGTATTGATAAAAGCCGCTGCTTTTGCCGGATTACGGATGACATCGGCTCTCCAAGATATTCCTTCGGGAATGTTAAGCAGGGCGGTTTTATCCAAACCCCCATATTCTTTTTCATAGTTAGAAACCAATTCTTCGCCTCCTTTGCCTGCCCAGCGGTTAATATCTCCGGCAATGCCTCCGAAAATTGTTGAGCCGGCGAATCTGGCTGAAGTACGCTGTATCAGCCCGGGTTTGATTTCGCCCGTCGCCTTATCTCTTGCTGAACCGATGGATCTCAACCGGTCGCCGATAAATCCTCCGGTTACCCGTGTTGTTCCGCCAAGAATTGTTCCCTTGAAACCATCGGCAAATTTCATGGCGGTATCCGCGCCGGTAATTCCCATTCTTTGAGCGGCAAATAATCCGCCGGTTAAAATTCCTAATACTGCCAGCATTTGTCCGATAATCCCGCCAATGTTTTCAATTGTAAGGCCGAGCGCGCCGCTTGGATTAATTAAGTTTTGCGCGCCGCTAAAAGCAAAATCATTGCCTTTTGCCACTATGGCAAGCGCGAGATAAATAAAGAAAGACATTGCCGGCGCGAAAAAAGTCCATTTAAGAAAGTTAGCCCACCATTCGTGCCAATAACCTTCCAGATCCGGCCAGACCCAGGCAAGCCAGGCGAGCGGAGCAAGGACCAGAAGAATCGTCAGCCAAATATATCTTATGAAAAGCATGGCCGCCAGGGCGATCAAGGATATAGCGGCAATTCCGGTAAAAATAGTGATGAAGAATAAGGAGGCGATAAACGCCACCATGCCGGTAAAAGAGGTTCCTAAACTGGCCACTAATTTATTTATTTGCCCGGTGTCTTGAGTTACTACGAGAAGTTTTTGCACTTGGTATCCTTTGGCAAGGCCGTCGCCTAATTTGGATGGCGCGCCGGAAGTTGCTTTGTTGATGAAAAAGTCAGTCAATACTCCGGAGAAATCCAGGAACACGCCCGCGATTACCAAGCTAAAATTTATCAAAAGAGCCGCGACAATAAGCCGCCACAGTATTTTTTTAGTGTTATAGGTTTCAAGGCGGAGAATAGTGAGGAATGCAATTAAAATAATCGCGAGGACGAATCCCAGATTGGCAAGGTCGCGGGAAATTACCCAGCCGATTTGCACGGTAGACCCTTGGATTACGTGGCTGTTGAGATTTAATGCCCAGTTTACCAGTCCGCCCCCCAAAGATACAAACATTCCGGCGATGTAACCAAGGACGTACATTAAGGTCTGAATGGGGTTGGTGATTGCCTTGAGACCTACGCTGACTAAGGAATACGGTTCCCCGATCACCGGCCCGCTGTCAGTTACTACGGCAAGAACCGGATGCGCGGAAATTAAAATTATCGCGAGGAGAACGAAGGGAAATATTTTTTTAAAATATTTTTTCATATTAGAATGTCACCGGGCAGCCGGTTAATTGGCTTTGGATGGAAGGCAGTTTCGCGTTGACGTTCTCGGAAATAGCAGTTTGTTCGGCTTTGATTGAATTCAGGAAGTTATTGGCGGTAGTTGGGTCAAGTAGTTGCTGGACATTATTAAATTCAATTGTCATAGCGGTAAAATCGGACGCAAAATTTATATTATCAATTGCTTCTTTAAGTGGTTGGATAAAGGTTTGATTGGTGTCATATTTGTCCTTGAGGTCATTAAGCGTTGCCCCTTCATTTTGCAGGCTACTTTGCGTGTCAGTGTTGTTATTGCTTTGGCAAGAAGAAAGGCTGGTCAGCGCGTCAACTAAACTCTGCTGCTTATCTATTAATTGATTAAGGATGGAAGTGGCATCTTGGCGCGGACTTAGTGTCTTGTTTATTTGGGCAATCATATTATTGCGCTCAACGCTTTGGCTGCTAAGAGAGACATTTTTTAAATTTTTACAGGCGCGATAAGCTTCACCGGTAAGTCCGGCGCAAGGATCGGACGGCGTTGCAACGGTGTAAGCGGAGGATTTTTTATTGGAACCTTTTATTCCGTCAATTCCGGCTTTGATTAATCTGTTAATGGTGGCATCAACTATCGCGCCTATGTAGTCGGCAATGTCATTGGCATTGAGGATGGAATTTGCCGGTATGTCTATGTAGGCTGATTTTGTCACCCAGGCAGCCATTTGTCCCGGAGTCAAGGTCACGCAATTTGTCCCGTTAGCATCGCATTGTTTAAACGGTTTGAATCCTTGGCCAGCCGCTCCTTCCGCCTTTGAAGCGGCGAGCGCGGCCGCGGCCCGTTCATCGGCTTCATTAAGGGCGATTATCACGCCTCCGTAAAAATTATTTTGGGGATACCATTGTTCCTGGTAAGCAATCCACCCGCCATTTTCAAAATTTTCTATAAAATTATTTATATTTCCGGTAATTTGGTCTAAGGAGCAAGTTAATCGTTGGCTGAATTTTGGAATAGGATTTAAAGCTATTTGGAGGTTCAAATTAAATGGTGAACAAAGAAACCCGGCGCCAAGTTCTTTGGCAACTTCGCCAACCGCGAGTTGCCCGGCATCCCGGAAAAACGCGTCCCAATCTTCAATAACCGCTCCTTTACCGCCGTTATTAATCCATGAGATAAGCGCGTCAACTAAACGGTCAATAATTAGCTTTTTAAGCAGTTGGCCGCCAATTTCTAAAGCAAATTTCCCCCAACTAAAAGCCGTTTCACTGGTTGTGTTAACCGCCGTGTCCGCTGTACTTACCGCCGTTGCTGCAGTTGCTACGGCTATTTCTGCACTTGCTGCGCCCATTTCGGTGTAAAAGCCAAGGGTTATCGGATCGGAGATTACAAATAAGTCTACAAATGTTAGGTCTCCAACGCCAGCTACGGCAGCTGCTTTATTAGGCTGAAGGCTTCGGGAAACAGGTGAAAGCGCTAATATTGCTATTAGCAACAAAATCGGAATTTTTTTATAGCGTTGGAACATAAACTAAATTTTATTTTTGATAAAGGATTTAAAATCCTCGGATAATTGTAAAAATTCCGAATCTATTATTTCCAGCGCCTGGCCGGCTAAAACCGCGCTTAAAGGATCTTTCTGGTAATTTTTTGTTTTTTCAAATACATTTTTCTTCGCGATTAAAAGAGCTATTTCCTTTTTATGGATATTAATCAGGGATGACGGAACCGTTAAATTATAGAATTTATTCGCGGCTTTTCTATAAATAGTCATTAACGGATCGGCATCTTCAATGGTTGGTTCGCGAATAAGCATCCCGCTTGGTATTTCATTGGCCGCGCCCCTAATGATTTCTTGGAAAGAAGACATGTAAGTTAACAGCGCTTCACGGCTGTTGTCTTGTGAAATTTTTATATCGCTATCTTTAATAATCGGTTTTAAACTGTTGGGGTCGAAATTTGCCGCCGCATCAGTCAGGATGCTGTCGGCAATGGAATCGGGGTCCGGGACATTAAGCTGGGGTTTGTCGCCGATTTTTGTCGTTCCTGTCGGATTATTTTGCGCGATAGCATCGCTTATTTTTTTTGTGAAGGTTTCGGTGAGGTTTTCAGAATCTTGATTCGCGACTGAGGATTCGGCAACTAAGGGCTGGTTATCGCCGTGCCCTATTTTAGATTGGATTTCAGAAATATTAAGCGGTTCAACAAGTGGTTTTGCGGATATTGGATTTGGATTATTATTTGTTGTGAGAATGGCCGGGGCGGGATTTTGGACAACATAAATCACTCCGCTGACGGCGAAGGCCATTGTTGAAAATATTAATGCCATTTTCAGCATTTATACGGTGTTTTTGCGCCAAAATTAGCGCAAGCTGGCACCTTCTTTATTATATATTGTCGTGTAAAGGAGGGATAGGCGGAAAAGTGAATAAGTTTGCCAGAGTTTTAATTTGTTCAATGGAAAGGTTTTGTGGCCGGGAATCCGGCTTTATTTCAAATGATTTAAGGATATTTTCTATTTTGTTTTTAGGCAAATTCAGGCCGGTTTGAAGATTGTTTAAAAGGGTTTTGCGCGGCTGTTTGAAAATAATGTGGAGAAATTTGTAGTAATTTTCCGGATTTGCTTCGAGTGCGGATGGCAATGGGGTTAATTTTATGGCCGCGGAATCAACTTTTGGCAAAGGATTAAAATCAGTTGGTTTAAGCGTAAAAATAATTTTTGGTTCTGCCCAAAATTGGACTGCGGCCGCTAAAAGGTTCATTTTCGGCGGCTTGGCGGTTAGTCGTTCCGCTACTTCTTTTTGGATCATAAGAATGGTTAAAGACGGTTTGTTTTCCAATTCACTTAAAATTCGCAGAAGTTTTCCGGTTATGTAATAAGGTATGTTTCCGACAAGTTTATAGTTAGAAAGTTTCGGGTGTAATGTTAAAGGAAGTTCAGGAAGAATTTTCAGAATATCCCCGTTAATTATTTCTAGATTTTTTCTTTTACCCCCTACCTTTAACCTTTCAACTAATAGCAGGTCTTTTTCAATTGCAATAACACGGGCGCCTTTTTTTAAAAGCGGAAATGTCAGCGCTCCTTCCCCCGGACCGATCTCAATGACAGTTTCTTCCGGCTTTAAATCCAGGGCCGCGATTATTTTTTCAATCGCGGTTTTATTTTTTAAAAAATGCTGGCCAAGAGATTTTTTCATTATTCAATATAAATGGTTTCATCGTCCCAATCGCGGTTTTCTTCCCGGCCGGAAGTTATTTGTTTGAATTCTATCAGTTCCGGGGGCAGTTCGCCGAGAAACCGCGAAGGCAAATCATAAAAACTTAGATGGAGATTATTTTTGGCGCGGGTCATGGCAACATACATCAGGCGCCGCTCCTCTTCCAATTCTTCGTTTTTGAACATTGATTTTTCGTGCGGCAAAAGACCGTCGTTGGCGCCGACAATAAAAACATTGTTGAATTCCAGCCCTTTGGCAAGATGGATGGTCATCAGTTTAATCGCCTTTTCCTGGAGTTTAGGGCGGCCGTCTAAACTGGACATCAGAGAAACTTGCTGAAGAAATTCCTGGGCATTTTTGAAAGACGAGGCAAAATTGATAAGTTCACGGATGTTTTCTTTCCGTTCCAGCGGATTTTTAAAGCTTTTTTCCAGATAATTAAGATAATCGGTATTTTCCAGGAAAAATTTTATCAATTCCGCGATGGACAGTTCTCCGGCGAGGCGCGGCAGTTCCTGGGATAATAATTCAAATTTTCCTTTGGAAAAATTTTTCTTCAGCCGTTCAATGCCTGCAAGGTCTCGCGGATTAAAGGCGTAACGGAGGCCGGCAATGATATCCTTGATTTCTTTCCGGGCGTAAAATTTCAGCCCGCCAAAAATTTCATAGGGAATCCGTGTTTGAATCAGCGCCTGTTCAATGGCGCGCGATTGGGCGTTGGTGCGGTAGATAATCGCGATTTCATTCAGTGGTTCGTTATTTTTGAGTAGTCCGGTTATTTTTTCCGCTATTCCCCACGCTTCTGCTTCGGAGTTTTGGAAAGCAAACAACTGGATTAGTCGGCCTTCCTGGTTTTCCGTCCAGAGCTCTTTCGGTTTCTGGAGTTTGTTGTTTTTTATCAGTTCCGAGGCGGCGCGGATGATATTTTTTGTTGACCGGTAATTTTCTTCCAGCTTGATGATTGTCGCTTTGTCCCAATCTTTTTCAAAATTAAGAAAATTTCGGAAATCGGAACCGCGGAAAGCGTAAATGCTCTGGGCGTCATCGCCGATGACAAAAAGATTCCGGTGTTTTTGCGCGAGCAGTTTTATCAGAAGATACTGGCTGGTGTTCACGTCCTGATATTCGTCAACTAAAATATGTTGCCAGCGGTTTTGGTATTTTTCCAGGATTTTCGGATGGTTTTGGAACAGGCGGACGGTTTTTTCAATTAAATCGTCAAAATCAAAAGCGTTGCTTTGGCGAAGCTTGGCTTCGTAGTCTTCATAAACGGACATAAATATTTTTTCTGACGGCGCGGAAAATTCTTTGTCCGGAATCAGCACTTCGTTTTTAATCCGGGAAATATGGCTGGCGATGGCAAGCGGATTAAAACGGTCTTTGGAAAGATTTTTTTCTTTCAGTATGTTTTTAATGAGGCTTAAAGAATCGTCTTCGTCAAAAATAGTGAAA
>CAYHXS010000008.1:14182-15543 GCA_964360665.1 uncultured Candidatus Saccharibacteria bacterium
CGCATTTCTTTGGCGGCTTTGTTGGTAAAAGTGACGGCGATGATATTCTCCGGTTTGATGCCGGATTCCAGCAGATAAATCAGGCGGCCGGTAAGGGTGCGGGTTTTTCCGGAACCGGCTCCAGCCGCGATTAAAAGCGGGCCGCCGGCATGGGTGACGGCAGTTTTTTGCGTTTCATTAAGCGCGCTGAACTCTTTTTTCGGCATATTTTTTGTGGTATGATTTATTATCGTGAAATCGGAAAAGTTAAATAAAATTAAAATATTGTTCGGTTTTATGAAAGATTGGACAACCGCAATGACGGTTGTTTTTATTGCGGCCATGTCCATCTTTAATGTACTCTTTCTTTCCTCTTTAAATCAATCGGGCGGCCATCTCGGTTATTTTTCCGCTCAATTGAAATCGCTTTCCGGGAGTTTTGTTTCGGAAAATCTGACCCACTCCAGCGCGACGGCCGCCGAAGGCGGGAGCCCGGTTGATTCCGATCTGGCGGAGTCCCAGCGGGAAACGCGGTTTATTATTGTTGACAGCGATTCCGTGCTCAGCGCCGGCAATCCGATAAGCAATATTACGCCGACCCGCGAAGGGCTTTTGATTTATAAGGTGCAGAAGGGCGACAATTTGTCCAGAATCGCGGCTAATTTTGGAATTTCTTTGAATACGATTTTGTGGGCGAACGAGAATATAAAAGCGCGCTTATTGTCGCCGGGGCAGGAAATCGTTATTTTGCCGGTAACCGGGGTTTTGCACCAGATAAAAGAAGGAGATACTTTGGAAAGCATTGTCAGCCAATACGGAGTTTCCAAAGAAAAAATCTTGCGCGCCAATCCGAATCTTATTCCGGCAAAGCTTTCCGAAGTTTCGTCAATTATTATTCCGGAATCGCGCCCGCTTCGGAGCGATAGCTCGGCTTTGTATAATTTGCCGAGCCTGCCCGGATATTTTTCCATTCCAACTACCGGCTGGAATTGGGGGCGTTTGCATAATTACAACGCAGTGGATATTGCCAATGCCTGCGGAACGCTGATTTACGCCGCGGCCGAAGGGCTGGTGGTGGAGGCGCAGGAATTTGGCTGGAATGACGGCTACGGAATTTATTTGGTGATTGAGCATCCGAACGGCACAAAAACTAAATACACGCATAATCAAAAGAATTTGGTTTCATTCGGCGATTACGTCACTAAGGGCGACCAGATTGCGCTTATCGGCAATACTGGAAAAACCGACGGCCCAACCGGCTGCCATTTACATTTTGAAGTTTACGGCGCAAGGAATCCTTTTGCGAAATAATTCGCTCCAAATTTTCCTCTTTCCTCAACTTGTTTATTCGCTATACCTATTTATCTGCGGCACCGGCATTC
>CAYHXS010000009.1:0-12585 GCA_964360665.1 uncultured Candidatus Saccharibacteria bacterium
CGTCTTTGCCGGGAATCTGGGCCGCCGGGGATGTGACTGATTTGCCGTACAGGCAGAACAATATTTCCGCCGGAGACGCCATTAAAGCAGTGCTGAATATCCACGATTATCTTGGCAGAAACAGTAAGAATTAATTTTAATTGGTTTTATGAAAGTTTTGATTTTTGGCTCCAAAGGATGGCTTGGCGGCTGTTTGGCTGACGAATTAAAAAAACGCGGCCATGAAATAAGCGGCAGCGGAGAAGACATTAATAATATTGTTTCCATAGACGGCGATTTTGACGTTGTCGTGAATTGCGCCGCTTCCACTAATGTTGATTGGTGCGAGAAAAACAAGGAAGAGGCTTATAAAAATAATGTTCTGGGAGCGGTGAATCTTGCCAAGGTCTGCGGGCAAGCCGGCCCTGGCCGGGCAGGCAAAAATTATGTTTTTGTAAGCACGCTTTGTATTTTTAACAGCAAAAACAAGGAAGATATCAAATATGAAGATTCAATTCCTGAACCGTTAAATTTCTATTCCCAAACTAAGGCGGAAGCGGAAAAATTAATCAGGGAAATTAACCCGGGCGCGTTGATTATCCGGATCCATTTTCCGCTGAGTAAAATCCCGCATCCAAAAAACGCCATTACCAAGATTTTGAGTTATGACAGGGCCGTTGATGTCCGGGAATCGGTAACTGTTGTTGAAGACGCTTTGCCGATAATAATTGATTTGATGGAGAAAAAAGAAAAAGGGATTTTTCATTTGGTCAATGAGGGGACGATTTCAGCGGCGGAAATAGCGGAACTGTTTCAGCATCCGTTCGTGCGGATTTCCGGAAAAGAGCGCGAAGAAATGCTGGTAAAATCCGGCAAAGCCAGAAGGCCGGTTGTTTATGCCGGTTCCAGAAGGATTCCGCCATTGCCGGATATCAGGGAAAGAATTAATGACTTGGTTAAAAATTACCTGACTGTATAACCTTAGCGGATTCCCAGCGCTTTTAAGCCATTCGGGCTGGCAGTGGGATCATTTAAGTTCTACACCCAAAATTGTCTTTAGATAATTTTGGGTGTGTTCTTATAGATAGAGGCGATGGCGAAAAAGTGTTGGGAATCCGCGGGAAATGTACAGTTTGATTTGACAGAAATTATTTTTTGGTTTAAAATTTTATCGGATATTTGAATCTGTTAACTGGCGGACAACGGAGGGGAAAATGAGCGAAAGATTCGGGCCGACCAAGGAAAGCTTGAAGGAGTCCTTTTTCACTATTCTTGGCATTTTCGGAATTTTCATAATTGCCGGCACAGTATTGGCGGTCATGGCATTCTTGTGGATGCTGGGCATTGCATTGTATTGCGTGCTCAGTTTAGTGCGCTGGTTTAAGAGCATTTTTTAGTTATCTTTACAATAACTCCCAAAAGGAGTTATTGTTTTGTTATAAACAATATTAATAAAAATTATGAAAAATATTTATAATTTTTTAATTATAATTTTGGTTTTAGCCGGAGTTGCCGGCTGGTGGTATTTTTGGCAAAAGAAGCAGCCGGTTTCCGTTCCAGAAATGAAAAATTCAATCATAGTTTTGAAAACTAATTTTGGAAATATTAAATTGGAGCTTTTTGAAAAAGACGCTCCGAAAACAGCGGAAAATTTTCTTAAATTAGCTAAGGAAGGATTTTATAATGGAACTAAGTTTCACCGCGTAATTCCCGATTTTATGGTTCAGGGCGGCGACCCTAACAGCAAGGATGATAACTGGGCGGATGACGGCCGGGGCGGACCGGGATATTTTTTTGAAGACGAGCTGAACCCCGTTACAGCGTCATATCAAAAAGGATATGCGCGCGGAACTGTGGCAATGGCTAACGCCGGCCCCAATACTAATGGTAGCCAGTTTTTCATAATGCATAAGGATTACCCGCTGCCGCATTCATATACGATTTTTGGCCGCGTTTTGAACGGCATGGAAGTGGTGGATGCCATTGAAAATTTGCCTCGCGATAAGAACGATCATCCCTTGAAAGATGCTATTGTCATAGCAGTTGAATTGGAGTAAGATTGTTTAGAAATTATTATTGAGATAGGTTTCTATTTATGTCCCGCTTAAAATCAGTTTTATTTTTGTTGTTGCTTTTGGCAATTGCCGCGCTGGCCGGATTTTTTGTTTATCCGCAGAGTTCAATGTCCGCTAAGTTTTTGCCATGGCGTTTGGGTTTGGATTTGGTCGGAGGCAGCCAGCTTATTTACGAGGTGGATATGTCTAGCGTCGCGGTTTCTGACCGCGATTCAGTAATGGCTGGTTTGCGGGATGTAATTGAAAAAAGAGTGAATTTGTTCGGCGTGAGCGAGCCGAATGTGGTTACTTCCAAAGCAGGCGGTTCGCATCGTATTTTGGTTGAACTCGCCGGGGTCCGCGATATAGCGGAAGCGATTAAAATGATCGGCGAAACCCCATTTTTGTTTTTTGGAGAATTAGAAGAGCAGAATAAAGATAGGGACGCGGCAAAAGAAGAGCCGAAATTCAAACCAACGGAATTAACCGGCCGGTATGTCAAAAAAGCCCAGTTTTCCTTTGAACAAGTTACAAATTCCCCGGAGATTTTTTTGGAATTTAATGATGAGGGTGCCGCGATTTTTGAGACAGTTACCAAAAGAAATGTCGGAATGCCGCTTGGCGTATTTTTGGACGGCCGATTGATTACCGCGCCGGTTGTGCGGGAAGCCATCAGCGGCGGCCGGGCGCAGATTACCGGACGGTTTACTTTGTCCGAAGCCAGGCAACTGGTGGAACGGTTTAATGCCGGAGCTTTACCGGCGCCGATTAAGCTGGTGAACCAGCAGACAATTGGGGCTTCGCTGGGCCAGGATTCTCTGCAAAAAACCGTTAAAGCGGGAATTTGGGGAACGCTGGCAGTAATGCTGTTTATGCTTTTGTATTATCACGGCCTCGGATTTTTCGCGATTATCGCATTGGCGATTTACATTTTACTCGTTCTTTCTATTTTTAAGATTTTTTCCATAACCATGACTCTTGCCGGTATCGCCGGATTTATTTTATCCGTCGGAATGGCCGTGGACGCCAATGTTTTGATATTTGAAAGGACTAAAGAAGAAATGAAAAAAGGACTTTCTAAAATGTCGGCAATTGACAAAGGGTTTGAGCGGGCATGGACTTCAATCAAGGATTCCAATTTGACGACTATTCTTACGTCTTTGATTCTTTTTTATTTCACTTCCAGCTTTGTCAAAGGATTTGCCTTGACGCTTTTAGTCGGCGTCATTATCAGTATGTTTACGGCCATTACTGTTACCAGGACGCTGTTAAAAATTTTTCAAAAAAACAATTAATATGGACGTCATAAAATATAAATATTTATTCATAGGATTTTCCGCTGTTTTAACGGTTTTGGCGGTATTCGGGATGTTTTATTTCGGATTCAGGGAAGGAATTGATTTCGCCGGAGGAACTTTTTGGCAGATGCGGTTTAACAGCGAACTTTCTTTGGAACAGATGAACGGATTTCTTTCCGGGGAAGATTTAGAAGCGATGGTGCGGCAGGGAGAAACTTTGCGTGATTTTTCCGTCCGGATGAAAGAAATTGATGAAGTAAAACATCAGGAATTATTAAAAACTTTGCAGGAAAAATTCGGCGCTTTGGAAGAATTAAGTTTTTCCAGCATAGGGCCGGCAATCGGTTCCGAGCTTCGCGACAACGCTTTGCTGGCATTTTTTATGGTTCTGCTTGGCATTTCTTTGTACGTGGCTTTTGCCTTTAGGAAAGTTTCTTATCCGGTCAGTTCCTGGAAATACGGCATTGTGACTTTAATTACTTTGTTCCATGACGCTTTGATTCCGGCCGGATTTTTCACGTGGCTGGGATGGAAATACGGAGCGGAATTGGATACCAATTTTATCGTTGCGGTACTGGTAGTTATGGGCTTTTCAGTCCACGATACTATTGTTGTTTTTGACCGGATAAGGGAGAATTTGCTGTTGTCCAAAAATAAGGAGGATTTAGGCAGGATTATCAATGAAAGCGTTAATCAAACTTTTGCCAGGTCTGTTAATACTTCTCTGACCTTGGTTTTGGTGCTGGTCGCGCTTTATCTTTTTGGCGCTTCTTCCCTCAATTATTTCACCTTGCTGATTCTTATTGGAACTATTACCGGGACATATTCTTCAATTTTTGTCGCCAGCCCGATGTTGACTTTCTTTTATCGCAAAGGAGGTAAGTAGGGTAGAGCTGTTGACCTAAAATTGAAAGTGTGATATATTATCTATAATTGAATTTATGAATGTTAGTATCATAAAATTAGTAACTAACTTATTAGCCGCGCTAGACGTAAGGCAAAGAGACGTAATTGAAGGACGTTACGGATTAAAAGACGGCAATTATAAGACTCTCGCGGAAATCGGCAATACTTGCCAGGTAACCAGGGAAAGAATCCGCCAGATTGAAGCCGGAGCCCTTAATGCCCTTCGCAATGCCGCGTCTAAAAACAGCCTTTCTTCTTTAATTGATTTGGTGAAAAATCACCTTCAAAATGTCGGCGGCCTTCGCCGGGAAGAGCTTTTTTTGGCTGATTTGAAAATGATGGTGGCGGACGGCAATGCTCCCAATTTCGGCAATAAAGTCCGTTTTCTTCTGGAGGTTGCCGGCGAACCGAAATTTGGATGCGAAAACCAGTCAATGTATAACTACTGGTATTTGGGCGAGGAAAATAAAAAGAAAGCGTCCGCTTTGATCGGCAAGCTTGTAAAATTAATGAACAGCCGCCGGGAGCAGGTAGTCAATCACCAGGATATTGACAAGCTTTTTAATGAAGCAATCAAGCCGCATAATCTTAAAGATTTGGTGGCGCTGAATTATATTTCCGTTTCCAAAGATTTTCACGTTAATACTTACGGTGATTTTGGGCTTGCCAATTGGCCGGAAGTTAATCCGCGGACTGTTCGGGATTGGGCTTATCTTATTTTGAAGAAAAAACAAAAACCTCTGCATTTCAGCGATATTGCCGGAGAAATAAATAAAGTCCGCAAAAATTCCGTGAAATTGGCGCATATCCAGACCGTTCATAACGAACTTATTAAAGATTCGCGTTTTGTGCTAGTTGGCAGGGGAATGTACGGTTTGAGCGAGTTTGGATTATTACCGGGAACAGCCAGGGAAGTAATGGCCAGAGTTTTGAAGGAACATGGACCGCTGTCTCCGGAAGAACTTTTGGGAGTAGTCCTGAAAGAACGCCTATTGAAGAAAAACACGGTTTTAATAAATTTGAGGAATCGCAAATATTTTAAGCGGTTAGATGACGGAAAATATTCCATCAGTTCAGTATAATTTGGAAAGAAATTACCCACTTTAATCTTTTTGTTCTTTATAAAATTTATCGTAAAATAAGCTTATGGATCCAGTAGTTGTTATTTTGGGTATTCTGGGTAAAACTTGGGAAGTTTTCGCGCTAAGCTGGTGGATTGTTGTGCCGCTCGGCTTATTTTTTGTTTGGAGGGATTTTTGGGTTTGGGGGAAAAACCGGCTGTGGAAAAAAGAAATTGAATGGGTTCTTTTGGAGCTCAGGATTCCGAAAAATATTATGAAAACGCCAAAAGCAATGGAAAATGTTTTTTCTGCTTTGCATGCAATGTGGTTTAAGCCCATTGGATTTGAAGACGTTTATTTCAAGGGAGAAGAATTGTATTGGTTTACCTGCGAGCTGGTCGGTTACGCCGGCGGAGTGAGTTTTTATATCCGCTGTCCGAGCGGTTTCCGCAATCTGGTGGAGTCCGCGGTTTATTCCGAATATCCGGACGCGGAAATTATAGAGGCGGAAGATTACACCGGATTGATGCCGGATGTTTTGCCGAACGAAAAATACGACCTTTGGGGCAATGATTTTATTTTGTCTAAGCCGAATGCTTATCCCATCCGGACCTACGAATTTTTTGAAGCCAATGTTGATGAACAGCGTTTGGATCCAATCGCGGCGATTACCGAAGTGATGTCCCGCTTGCGCGAGGGAGAAGCGATTTGGCTCCAGTATCTTATTCGGCCGATTTCGGATAAATGGAAAGAAGAAGGCGAGGCAATCAGGGATAAAATCATGGAACGGAAAAGAGAAGCGCCAAAGGGTTGGCTGGAAGCGCTGGGCGCCGGTTTTGCGCAATTCGTAAAAAATCTTTTCGTGGCTTCCGTTGAATATCCCACTTGGGAGGGCGCGGAGAAAAAAGAGGAAAAATTGAAATTTATAAATCTTTCTCCGGGCGAAAGAAACGTGCTGGAGGCGGTGGAAAATAAAATAGCCAAATTGGGTTTTGAAGGCGCGATACGTTTTCTTTATATTGACCACCGCGAAAGTTTTACCCAGGCGAATATTTCTGCGGTTAACGGCGCGTTAAAACAGCTTAACACCCAGGACTTGAACAGTTTCAGGAAATTCACCGGCACCGATACCTTCATCACTTCCAGAAAACTTACTTATAAAAGCTGGTTCAGGAAGTCCAGATTATTTTTCCGGAAGCGTTTGATATACGATTTATACCGTCTGCGCTGGTTTCCGCCGAAATATTCAATTTTTAATACCGAAGAATTGGCCACTATTTTCCATTTTCCGCTTATTACGGTGGAGGCGCCGCTTTTGCGCCGTTTGGAAACAAGAAAAGGCGAGCCGCCGTCCAATTTACCTATAGAATAAAAATAAAATTATGCTTGAACGCGAGGATAAAAATTTATTCGGAATAATCAATTTCCGCAATCAGAAAATAAAATTCGGCATTAAAATTGATGACCGCCGGCGCCACATGTATGTCATCGGGAAAACCGGAATGGGGAAGACCACTTTTTTGGAAAGCATGGTTATAGCCGATATTATGGCGGGCAGGGGAGTCGGCGTAGTTGACCCTCACGGTGAATTTGCCGAAAAATTATTGGATTTTGTTCCGGAAAAACGCATTAAAGACGTGATTTATCTTGACCCGTCGGATTTGAAGTTTCCGATAGCTTTTAATCCGCTGGAACAAGTGGGAACCGAATACCGGCATCTTATTGCTTCTGGAATTATGGGTGTTTTCAAAAAAATCTGGGTGGATATGTGGTCTGCCCGCATGGAATACATTTTAAATAATACTTTATTGGCCTTGTTGGAATATCCGGGTTCCACCTTGCTTGGCATTATGAGGATGCTGTCGGATAAGGATTATCGGAAAAGAGTTGTCGATAATCTTAAGGATCCTGTGGTGAAAAGTTTCTGGACCAATGAATTCGCGAGATACAGCCAGAAATTTGAAACCGAAGCCACCGCGGCAATCCAGAATAAAGTCGGGCAGTTCGTCACCAACCCTCTTATCAGGAATATTTTGGGGCAGCCGCATTCCACGATTGATATGCGGAAAATAATGGATGACGGGAAAATTCTGATTGTCAATTTGTCCAAAGGAAGAATTGGAGAAGACAACTCCGCATTGCTGGGCGCGATGATTATCACTAAAATGCAGCTCGCGGCAATGTCCCGCACCGGTATCGCGGAAAGCGAATTGAAAGATTTTTACCTTTACGTGGACGAGTTCCAGAATTTTGCCACGGATTCTTTCGCTAATATTTTATCGGAAGCGAGGAAATACCGCCTTTGCCTGATTTTGGCGCATCAGTATATACGTCAATTGATACATGATAATAATACCAAGGTCCGCGACGCCATTTTCGGAAACGTAGGTACGCTGATTTCTTTCCGGGTGGGAGCGGAAGACGCGGAATTTTTGGAAAAGGAATTCCAGCCGGATTTTATGTTGAATGATTTTGTTAATCTGCCGAAATGGAATTTTTATGTGAAACTGATGATTGACGGTGTTTCTTCCCGGCCGTTTTCCGCGTCTACTATTGCGCCGGAGAAGCGCCCAAAGGATAATTTTAAAGATGTAATTATTGATAATAGCCGCAAGCAATACGGCACTCCTCGGGAATTGGTTGAAGAAAGAATTGCCGGCGAGTGGATGGAGCAGGGCGGAAAAGTAATGGATGAAAAAATGTCGCGCCGTTTTGAACAGCCTTTGGCAAAAGTGCTTAAACCTAAAATTGATTCTGTCAGCCGCGAAGAGCCGCCAGTACGGTCGGCACCGCCTCGCCCGCCGGAGCGCGAAAAGAAAAAAGTGGATATTAGCGACTTGCGCGCCGCTTTGGAAAAAAGTCTGGGTTCAGCGCCGGAGGAGAAAGATGGACGGGAACAGATAAGAGAAGAATAATCATAATAAAAACATCTGCCGGTTGGCAGATGTTTTTATTCTTTGGATTTTTCCATGCGTTCCGCGTAAAGTCCGGTATCGGTGTTAACCCGGATAATGTCGCCGGTATTTACAAAAAGCGGAACTTGGATCTGGGCGCCGGTTTCCAAAGTGGCCGTTTTGCTTCCGCCTTGCGCGGTATTGCCGCGTTCACCCGGAGGAGTTTCGGCAACTTTAAGGTCCACTTTAATCGGGGGTTTGACGTCAATAATTTTATCTTCAAGTTTTATCGCCAATACTTCGGAATTCGGTTTTAAAAATTTAGCCGCCGGACCAATTTTAACTTCTTCCAGTTTAAAGCGATTTTGCGGTTTTCCTTTTTCGCAGAACCAAAATTCTCCGCGGTTGCTGTAAAGATAAATGATATTTTCCTTTTCCACATCAATTGATTCCAAAGTTTCATTCTGGTGGAAGTTGCGCTCAACAACTTGTCCGGTAAGCAGATTTTTAATCCTTGTTTTGGCTACCGGTTTCCTTTGCTGCATGCGCAAAAATTCGTATTCCAATACTTCGTAGGGAATCCCTTCAAATTTGAACATCGTCCCGATTTTTAATTCGTTGTAGCTAAGCATGTTTATTGGCAGTTATATATAGTATATATGAAAGCAATTATTCTTGCCGCCGGTGAAGGAAAACGTCTGCGGCCGCTGACTTTAGAAGTTCCTAAGCCGCTGGTCAGGATTTCCGGGAAGCCAATTTTAGAGCGCATTTGGGATTCTCTGCCGGAAGCGATTTCGGAAGTGATATTGGTTGTGGGCTATAAAAATCGCCTGATTCGCGATTATTTCGGCAATGAATTCAGAAATAAGAAAATCCATTATGTTTATCAGGAAAAACCGCTCGGGACTGCCCACGCTTTAATGCTCTGTAAATCTTTTATAAATAAAAGGGAAAAATTTTTATTTATGTACAGCGATGATTTGCATGGTAAAAACGGGCTTTCCAATTTATTGAATTATGAGTTGGCGGTTTTGGTGGCGGAACATCCGGACCCGAAACGATTCGGCGTTGTGTTGACTGACAAAAAAAATAAAATTTTGGAGATAGAGGAAAAGCCAGATATTCCGAAATCCAATCTGGTGGCTGTAGGCGCTTATGTGTTTGATGACAAAATTTTTAATTATAAATTTTCCCGGAATCCTAACGGGGAATATTATGTTACTGATTTGGTTGGCGGTTTGATAAAGGATTATCCTGTTTATGCGGAGAAAACTTCGTTTTGGCATCCGATTGGCTATCCGGAGGACGTGGATGCCGCGGAAAAAAAATTACTTGCCGACCGGAGAAATTTATATTAAAGATATTAGTATGAAAGAAAGCGTCAAAAAAGCGATTATCCTGGCTGGCGGAAAAGGAACCCGGCTTTATCCGGTAACTTTGGAAACGCCAAAGCCGCTTCTGACCGTGAATAAACGGCCTATTATCAATTATCTGATTGATATGTTTAAAAAGCATGGCGTGCAGGAAATTGCGATTACGGTGCGCCAGAGCGATTTTGAGGATTTTTCCTGGTGGCTTAGGCGCTGGCAGAATGATTTGGGTGGCGTTTGGGTGAATCTGATGGCGGAGGAAGAGCCGATGGGCACAATCGGTTACTGGGCGCATAAACTGCATACTTGGACCGGCAACGAGCCGTTTTTCCTTACCAATGGCGATGAATTGAAGGATATTAATCTGACGGAACTGGCGGCGCATCACCAGAAAACCGGAGCTTTGGCAACCATCGCCGCCGTGGAAGTTCCAAATCCGCAGGAATACGGCGTTATTGTGTTTAACGGCGACCATATTGAAAAATTTCTGGAAAAGCCGGAAAATCCCCCGACTAATTTTATTTCTTCCGGACTGTATTTGATTGACCCGCAAGTGCGCGGATATTTGGCGGACGCTCTTCAAAAAGGCCAGAAATTTTTAATGATTGAAAAAGATTTGTTTCCTAAATTAGCGGCTGAACGGAAATTGGTTGCTTATAAATCAAAAGGAAAATGGTTTGACTGCGGGAATCTGCAAAGGTGGGAAAAGGCAATCAAGGAATGGGAATCTTGAATACCAAAGTATTTGTCGGAATGTCCGGCGGAGTTGACAGTTCCGTGGCCGCGGCATTGCTGAAGGAAAAGGGATACGACGTGATTGGCGCGCATATGAAATGCTTTAATGTTGATGGTTGCGCCGAGCAGGACGCGGAAGACGCGCGCCGGGCGGCGGAGGGTCTGGGTATTCCGTTTTATGTTTTTGATTTTGAAAAAGAATATAAAGACAAGGTGGTGGAATATATGATTGATGGATATCGGAACGGTATTACTCCGAATCCCGATGTGATGTGCAATAAGGAAATTAAATTTGGTTTGTTTTTGAAAAAAACGCTTGCAATGGGTGCCGATTATGTGGCGACCGGGCATTATGTCCGCTTGCGTGAAGTTAAAAGTGAAAAAGTCCTGCCTGCCGGCAGGCAGGTAAAAGTTAAAAGTTATGCGCTTTATAGCGCAGAGGATAAAAACAAAGACCAATCTTATTTTCTTTGGACGTTAACGCAAAAACAGCTGAAACATTGTCTTTTTCCGATCGGGAATTATTTGAAATCCGATGTCCGGAAAATGGCGGGAAAATTTAATTTGTTAAACGCGAATAAAAAGGATTCGCAAGGAATTTGTTTTCTCGGGCAGGTTGACTTGAAAGATTTTCTTAAAAAATATATTCCGGAAAAGAAAGGAGTAGTTCTGAATACCAAGGGAAAGGTTGTCGGCGAGCATAAGGGCGCCTGGTTTTATACGATTGGCCAGCGCGGGGGACTGGGAATCGGCGGAAACAAAAAGCCGTATTATATCGCGGAAAAAGACATGGAAGAAAACGCGTTACTGGTCGCCGAAGCAGGCGAGACGATATTAAATAAAAAAGAAGTAATATTAAAAAATATAAATTTTATTAATTTAAATTTATCTTCTCTAATTCGCGCGAATAGTAGAATAGATGTTTTGGCGCGAGTTCGTTATCGCCAGCCGTTGGCAAAAGCAACTTTAGTAAAAAGCGGACAGCGACAGGCAAAATGGAAATTAGTTTTTGAAAAACCCCAGAAATTTGTCGCTTGCGGCCAGTCAGCTGTTTTTTACCAAGGTAATCCCTCGTTTCGCTCGGTACGTCGCCCTAGCGGTCTCCGAATGTTAGGTGGCGGAATAATTATATAAAGTAAGTGTTAGAAACTTTACCTCCCTATACTTGCCATGGCAAGTATAGGGAGGTAAAATAAATGAATTATTAATTTATAACTATGCCAAGAGGAGCCGGAACAATTCAAAAGAAGCTTATGATTTTGCTTTTTGGCCGTTTATCGTTGGGTTTTTGTTATACACCAGGACAGCGAGCGAGAGTATTGCAAGAAACGCAGAAAGAGTGGGAAAAAGTTAATGAGGAATCACTACGTCGAGCAATTAATGGATTATACAGAAATAAATTAATTGATTGGAATGAGAAAGCCGATGGAAAAATTACTATTAAATTAAATGATCTGGGTAAGCAGAGAGTTTTAGGTTATAATTTGGAAGAAATAAAAGTCAAAAAGCCAAAAAAGTGGGATGGCAAATGGCGCATGGTTCTTTTTGACATTCCCAATTCTAAAAAGAAAGTTCGAGAAGCGTTGCGTTTTCATCTCAGGCGGCTTGGGTTTTATCCGTATCAAAAAAGCGTTTTTATTCACCCATTTCCATGTCTGGACGAGGTGGATTTTTTAATTGAATTTTATGCGATTCGTCCTTATGTCCGGCAATTAGTTATTTCTGAAATTGACAATGACTTTCATTTAAGAAAAATTTTTGAAAAATTATTTAATAACTAACCAACCTTAATCCTTTTTGACACTGGCCTTTAATTTTGTTGAAGTTTTTTATCTCCTTATACTTGCCATGGCAAGTATAAGGAGGTGGGTATGTGTTGACAGATTTTTGAATATTAGATAGAATACTAATCATTATTTTTTCGCGTGTTTTTTTTAAATTACTATTTTATTTGTCGGCAAAGGTTATTGGGGATGATAAAATTAATCAGTTATAAATATAATGGAAAAAATCGTAAACAAGTTTATAAATAATCAGGCCTTGCGTCACATTTGGCATTTTGTCCGCATTCCGTTTGCAATTATTTTAGTTCTTTTTGTCGGCCTGGTTATTTATCGCATACCGGTGGTGAAAGAGCGTATGAAGACGGAGGAGGTCGTGGAAAAAATAAGGTCTCAGAAACTCACATTAGAGGATGTTTTGGGGAAGCATTTGCCGCCGGAGCCCGACCCGGCTTTGAAAGACGCTACTATTGAAGGGATTGATGCGAATAAAAATGGCATTCGCGA
>CAYHXS010000010.1:0-11933 GCA_964360665.1 uncultured Candidatus Saccharibacteria bacterium
GAAGGTCCGCCGACTGCCAACGGCCGTCCGGGAATCCATCACGTTGAAGCCCGGGCTTTTAAGGATATTATTTTGCGCTATAAAACAATGCGCGGCTATTTTGTGCGCCGGAAAGCCGGCTGGGACACTCACGGTTTGCCGGTGGAAATTGAAATTGAAAAAGAGCTGGGTTTGAAAAATAAACAAGATATAGAAAAATTCGGCATTGCGGAATTTAATGAAAAAGCCAAAGCTTCGGTTTGGAAATATCAAGATGAGTGGGAAAAACTGACCGAGCGCATCGGATTCTGGCTGGATTTTAAAAATGCTTACGTGACTTATAAGCCCGATTACGTGGAAAGTTTGTGGTGGGTTTTCAAACAAATTGCCGACAAGGGTCTTTTAGTCCAATCATTTAAAATTGTTCCTTATTGCCCACGGTGCCAGACGCCGCTTTCTAGTCATGAAATGGGCCAGCCCGGAGTTTATAAAAAAGTTAAAGATCCGTCTGTTTATGTAAAGTTTAAGTTGAAAGCAAAAAATAATGAGTACCTTTTGGTCTGGACAACTACACCGTGGACGCTTCCTTCCAATGTGGCAGTGGCGGTAAATCCGGAACTTTCCTATACGAAATATAAAGTTGGCAAGGAATTTTTGTGGTCTTATAATCCCCCGCCAGTTGATGATGCCGAAGTGGTGGAAAAAGTTTCCGGAAGAAAAATGATCGGCTGGCAATACGAACCTTTATTCAAAGTTGACGGGCCGTGGCTGGAAAACAGCAAATTTTTTAAAGTTTACGGAGCAGATTTCGTGGCAACAACCGAAGGAACGGGATTAGTGCATATCGCGCCGGCTTTTGGCGAGGACGACATGAATTTAATCCGCAAGCACCAGAAAAATTTGGTCGGCCAGATTCCGATTACCATTGACGGGCGGGGAATAGTCCAAAAAGGGCTTCCGGGCGGAGGAAAATTTGCCAAGCAGGCGGACGTTGATATTATTGAATATCTGAAAGAAGCGGGATTGGTGGTAAAAAATGAAATTATTGAGCATGATTACCCGTTTTGCTGGCGCTGCGGCACGGTTATTTTATATTTTTCCAGATTTTCCTGGTTTGTGGAGATGAGCGCTTTGCGCGATAAGCTTTTGCGCAACAACCAGAAAATCAACTGGGTTCCGGAATATATCAAGGAGGGGAGGTTCGGCGAGTGGCTGAGAGAAATAAAAGATTGGGCGATTTCCCGTGACCGTTATTGGGGCACTCCTTTGCCGATTTGGAAATGCGAAAAATGTGAGGGTATTGAAGTAGTGGGCAGTCTGGGGGATTTGGACAAGAGGCGGTATTCCCGGAATAATTTTTATCTTTTGCGGCACGGCGAATCCAACCATAATTTGAAAAATTTGATTGCTTCCGGACCGGAACGCGGCGCCAGTATTTCCAGGCTTACCGAAAAAGGAGTTATCCAAGTGGAAAAAGCAGGGAAGCGACTTTTGAAAAAACTGGGTAAAAATAAGCTGGACGTGATTTTTACTTCTCCTTACCATCGCACCAAACGAACCGCGGAGATTGTTTCCAAAATTACCAATGCCGAAGTTATTGTTGACGAGCGGTTAGCCGAACTTAACTGCGGCAATTTTAATTGGCGGCCGGAAGAAGAATTTCTTAAGTTTTTCGCCAAACCGATTGAAAAATTCACTAAAACTCCGCCCGGCGGCGAAAATTTAAATGAGGTTAAAAAGAGGGTCTTCGGGGCAATTTTAGACATTAACTCCAAATTTAAGGATAAAAATATTCTGATTATCAGCCATGGCGATCCGTTGTGGATGCTGGAGGGCATGATGCGGGGGCTTACAAATGAAGAGATGCTGGGATTGGATTATATTGGAATTGACGGCAGTATCCGGGCGGTGGAATTGCATAACTGGCCATATAACGCTAACGGAGAATTAGATTTGCATCGGCCGTATGTTGATTCAATCTATCTCCATTGTAAAAAATGTAAAAATAAAATGTTCCGCGTGAAAGAAGTTGCCGATGTTTGGTTTGATTCCGGAGCAATGCCATTTGCGCAATTTCACTATCCGTTCAATTGCGCTCAAGTTAAAGGCGAAAGATTAAAAGCAAAAAATCTGGAGGAATGCATTGATTTTCCGGCTGATTATATCAGTGAAGCGGTAGATCAGACTCGTGGATGGTTTTATACTCTTCTGGCGGTTTCCACCGCTTTGGGCATAGATGTCCCTCCGTATTCAAATGTAATTTCTTTGGGCCATGTTCTGGATAAGAATGGGCAAAAAATGTCCAAATCCAAAGGCAATGTGGTGAGCCCGTGGGATATGATACAAAAATACGGTTCCGATATTATCCGGTGGTATTTTTATACTGTTAATCCACCGGGCGAGCCGAAACTTTTTGACGAAGCGGATTTGGGAAAAATGCTCCGTAAATTTATTATGATTGTTTACAATTCGTTTGTTTTTTGGAATACCTACGCGGACAAGAATCAGAAGCCGAATCATGTTTTTAAGTCAACCCAAATGCTGGATAAGTGGATTTTGGGACGGCTTAACGAGGTAATTTTGGAGGTAACGGAAAATCTGGAAAAATATGAAGTCGGACCGGCCGGAAAATCGCTGGAATTGTTTGTAGACGACCTTTCGCGCTGGTATATCCGCCGTTCGCGTTCCCGGCTTCAAAAACCAATCAATAAAAAGGATTTCGTGGAAGCTTCCGATACTTTATTTTACTGCCTTTTGGAATTAAGCAAGCTTGTCGCGCCGTTCACGCCGTTTTTTGCCGACGCGCTTTATAAATCTTTGGTTTCTGAAAAAGATTTTTTGTCGGTGCATTTAGAAGATTGGCCTAAAGTGGATAAAAAACAGATTGATTTTGATTTGTCGGAGAAAATGGCCGAGATCCGCAGGATTTCCAGTTTGGCGCTGGCATTGCGCGCGGAAAAGGGGCTTAAAGTCCGCCAGCCGCTTCCGGCGCTGGAAATAAAATCAAAAAAATTGAATGTTAAGGATGTTGAAATATTGGATATTTTGAAAGACGAGGTGAATGTCAAAGAAATCCGCTGGAATTTCGGATTAACCGGAGAATTGGCCTTGGACACCGAGCTGACGCCGGAATTGATTGCCGAGGGGACATTGCGCGAAGTGGCCAGAATGATCCAGGGACTCCGGCACGATGCGAATTATGTTCCGCAGGATAGAATCGCGCTTATGATTGAGTGTTCGGGCCATGTAAAACAGGTTTTGGAAAATAATTTGGAATCTTTAAAAAAAGATGTCGGCGCGAAATCAGTGGAATTCAGGAAATCGGAAAAATTTGACGCCGAGCTTAATTCCAAAATTGATAACGAGCCGATTTGGGTTGGAGTAAGGAAAATATAAAATATGTTTGAAAATCCGCAAGAAAGAGAAGAAAAATTTAAAAAAATAATGGAGAAAGAAGAAATGGCGGAATTAACCAAATCGTTAATTTATATCGCCCAGATTCGTTATCCTAACCCGGAGCACCCCACGATTATCGGCAAATTTAAAACAAAAGAAGAACGGGATAAGTGGTATAAGGAACAAGGTAGTGCCTGGGAAGATGCGGCGCAAAAATCCATAGAGTTTACTGAGTCGCCGGAAGAATAAAACCGATTTTCTTTTTCACCTCTTTCATTTTTGCGGAAGCGATTTTTCCGGCCTTTTTAGAACCGGTACTCAATAAGTTTTTAAGTTTTAAGTCAGAAGTTTTAAGTCCTCTAAATGGAGCAAGCGCTTTAATGGCGACATCGGCCAGATCAGCTTTGAATTGGCCATAGCCTTTTCCTTGGTATTGTTTTTCCAGTTCGGTTATAGATTTTTTGGGTCCGGACAAGTCTGAAAGCGCCGAATAAATTTCTAAAAGATTGGAAATCCCGGCTTTGTTTTCCGGATCATATTTTATTTCCGAATCAGAATCAGTAACTGCCCGCTTTATTTTTATTTCAATATCTTTTGGGGAATCGTTTAAGAACAGGCATCCTTCCGGCTGAGATTTGGACATTTTTTTAGTTGGATCATTAAGAGACATTACTCTCGGGGTTTTTGTAAGAAGCGCTTGCGGTTCAACAAAGGTTTTTCCGAATTTTTTATTAAATTTTCTGGCTAAGGTTCTGGCCAATTCTAAATGCTGTAATTGGTCATGTCCTACCGGGACAAATTGTCCGTTATAAATTAAAATATCCGCCGCCATCAGCACGGGATATTCCACTAATCCATAATTGGTGTTCGCTACTATTTCGTCGTATTGCTCCTTGGTGATTTTTTCTCTTTCTTCGGGTTTGAGCGCCTGGAGAACTTTTTCTTTAAAAGCGGTCATCCGCAGCAGTTCGCCCGGCGGAATCAAGGTGCTGAAAACCCATTTTAATTCTTGAAGCGATTGGATTTGAGATTGCTGGAAAATAACAGATTTTTTCGGATCCAGTCCGGCAGTAATAAAATCAGCCGCAAGATTCAGGATATTCGCGCGCAAATCTTTTGCTTCCGGATTTTCAGTGAGCGCGTGCAGATCTGCGATAAAAAAATAACATTGGTATTTGCCGGAGTTTTGGAGCTCAACAAAATTTTTCAGCGCGCCCAAATAATTGCCGAGATGGAGCCGCCCCGTTGGCTGGATGCCTGAAATTAAAACTGGCTTCATATTTTTTTTCTAAATTTCTATTAGTACCGGAAGGATCATCGGTCTCCGTTTAGTCTTATTATACAGAAGCTGGCCGATTTGGTCTCGTATCAGCGCCTTGACGTAATCCGGTTCCACGTCCTGGTGGCGGGGAATGCGCGCTAAAATTGATTTTAATTTTGTCCGGATGTCATCCAGCAACTCTTTATTCTCTTTCAGATAAATAAAACCGCGGGAAATAATGTCCGGAGTTTTAAGGAGCTGGCCGCTGTGTTGGTCAACGGTAGCAATAATCACCACCATGCCTTCTTCAGCCAACATCAGACGGTCGCGCAATACCACCTCCTGGACGTCGCCAATCCCCAGTCCGTCCACCATAACGTAATTCACCGGCGCTTGCTCGGCTGTTATTTTGAAGGAATCTTCGGTGATCTCCGCGATCTGGCCGTTGTCCATCAAAATCGCGTTTTCTTTCGGAATGCCGACGCTTTGGGCGATTTTGGCCGCCACCGAACGTTTGAAATAATAGCCATGGACAGGGACGACGAATTTCGGCTTTACCAGCTTTAATACCAATTCCAGGTCTTCTTTCGGGCAGTGGCCGCTGGAATGGATGTCCAGCAGTTTGGAGTTGTAAACTTCGTTAACTTGCCGCGCGATGTTGTCTTGCAGTATTTGGACGCTTCGTTCGTTTCCGGGAACAACCGAGGAAGAAAAGATGACTGTGTCGGCGCGTTTTAGGCGCAGAACTTTGTGTTCGCCGTTGGCAATCTTAGTAAGGCCGGCATTTGGCTCTCCTTGCCCGCCGGTGGATAGGATAAGTATTTTGTCGTCTTTATGCTTATTAACTTCTTCCACGGCGATAACATGGTCTTTTTTAAATTTCATGTACCCGAGATTTTTGGCAATCTGTACGTTGTCTTTCATTGACCGGCCGTTGAGCGCCACTTTGCGACCGAGTTTTTCCGCTATTTTTATTATTTCCGCGATACGGGTAAGAAGCGAAGCAAATGTGGCGACAATAATCCTGCCTTTCGCGGTTTTGAAAAGCATTTCCAGATTTTCTTCCACTACTTTTTCTGAAATAGACCGCCCTTCAATATCGGCGTTAGTGCTGTCCAGAAAAACCGTGTGAATGCCCATTTTTCCCAGCCGTTCAAATATCTCAATATTCCGGGGTTCGCCTTCTACGGTCCGGTCTACCCGGAAATCGCCGAAATTAACCATTTTCCCCACGGGCGTTTCCAGGATAAATCCGATGGCATCCGGTATGGTATGGTCAATATAAAAGAATTCGGCGGTAAGATTTGAAGAAATGCGAACCCGGTCCCCATCCTTTACTATTTGAATTTTTGGTCTTGGAACATTCGGGAATTCCTGGAACCTTTTTTCCACCAGGGCCTTGGTGAGTCCGGCGGTGTAGATTATTGGATTTCCGAGTTTTTCAATCAAGTAGGGAAGAGCGTGAATGTGATCGTAGTGCCCGTGGGTCAGAATTATTCCGCGGATGTTTTTCTTTTTCGGCTCCAGATAAGTGACATTTGGAATAATGTAATCAATTCCGGGAGTTTCTTCTTCCGGGAATTGGATGCCGACGTCAATAACAACAATTTCGTCGTTATATTCAAAGAAAGAACAATTTTGCCCGATTTGTTCCAATCCGCCTAATGCGGAAAACTTAAGAAAACCACTTTTTTCGGGGGTTATTTTTTGAGTGAATGTTCTTTTTGGCGCTCTAATCATTTTTATTTTTTATTTAATTTTAATTTTAATTTTTAATTTCGTGCACCCGAGAGGATTCGAACCTCCACGGGATTGCTCCCACAGGCTCCTGAAGCCTGCGCGTCTGCCGGTTTCGCCACAGGTGCGGTATTTTGCGCGTATATAAAGATTATCTAAATACTCTGGTTGTTTCCAAATACCACTTGCTGACGTTGATAAATCTTTCCGCCGGGGTGGTTATGGTTGCTTCTTCAAACCCTCCGAAGTTTTTCGGCGCAATGTAAATATAAGTCGGAGAATACAGGAAAATCGCCGGCTGGTCGGCGCCGATAATTTTTTGAAGTTCGGATAAGTCTTTGTTCCGGGAAGTTTCATCGGAGTTTTTCCTTATTGACTCCAATAAGGAATCGACCTTTTTATTTTCGTAAAGCGAAAGATTAAGGCCGGGATAGAATCTTTCCGAAGAATGCCAGAAAGAAAAGATGTCCGGATTATTTCTCAAAATATTCCCGAAAATAATCATTTGGTAATTTCTGGTTTTAATGACTTCGTTGGCGATGTCGGTCGGATTAAGGATAATCGGATTAAGTTTAATGCCGATTTTATCCCAGTCTTCTTTAATGATATTTATGGTTTCCAGCAGAAATGGTATTTGGGGAACTATAATTGACAGTTCCAGCGCTTCAATTTGTTTTCCGATTTTTTTCTCGCGCGCTTCAGTCAGGGCATTGATTTTCCAGCCCGTTTTTTCCAGCAAGTCACCAGCTTTTTTCAAAGAGAATTCATTTCCCGGATCAGCGGATTTGTCGTAGCCGCTGATAATGGGCAGAATTGGTTCGTTGGCCAGCAGGGCTTTTCCGCCGAATACCTCTTCTATTATTTTTTGTTTGTCAGTAGCGAGATTGAGCGCCGCTATGACATTGCCGTCACTTAATCCTTTTTTGGCATTTTTGTTGATGAAAATCGCGTAATATCTGGGGATGAATTTTTCCATAACCTGCCGGTTCAGTTTCAGCTTGTCAATATTATCCGGGTGAATGCCTCCGAAGCCGTCAATTTTTTTGAGATTGAACGCGTTTATAAGCTCTTCGCTGTTCGGATAAAATTTTACGTGGAAATTTTTTATGAAAGGTTTTTTTCCGGAGAAATAGGAATTGGCGGTTAAATTATATTCGGTTATAAACCCGTTTTTTCGTTTTTCAAAAGAAGAAAAAGCATAGGGGCCGTTTCCGACCGGCTCCAGGTTAAAGTTGGAAAGATGAAAATTGCTTACCGGAATTATTCCAAAAATGTGTTTGGGAATTATTTTAAGTTCTTTCAGATTATCCAGGAAAAAAGCGTAAGGGGTGCGGAGCGTGAATTCCACCTCCTGTTCACTGATGCGGTTGGCGACCACTCCCTGCCAGGTGGAAAAAAGCGGCGACTGGCTTTCGGAATTTTGGACGGTATCTATGGTGTAAATGACGTCATCGCTGGTCAGCGGTTTTCCGTCGCTCCATTTGAGGTCGCTTTTTAAAATTACGTTCCAGGTCTGGCCATTATTGCTTTCCTGGTAATTTTCCGCCAGCTCCGTGAGTCCGCTGAAAAGAAGATTTACCAAATCCCGGTCCGCGTCATTGTTTCCGGCGAGAACCGGATTAATGGCGATTGGCTGGCCGATGATTCCTTCGGTGTAAGACCGCGATTCCGCCGGCACTTTCACGGTTGATTTTTGGAATATTAAAATAGAAAGCATCAGGCCGGACACGGCAAAAACCGTTAAAGCGCCCCAAAATATCTGGCGTTCCGTTTTGCTGAAACTTTTGAAAATTTGGCTAAAAATTTGAAGCATTAGGACTTGTTAATAAGTCTTTGTCGCTTATTGCCCTATCAAGCTGGCTATTGCGAGAGCAACGAATAATATGGCAAGGATAATTGTTCCCCAGAAAATAATTTTTTCCAGGCCTCTGCGGGTCTGATAAAAGCCCCCTTCGCCGCCAAAAAGACCGGATAAGCCGGAGGTTCGTTCCTGCAAAAGGATAAAAACAATCAAAAGCACGGAAACGATTATTTGTGATATTGGCAAAAACATTTTATTTAGACAAGAATTTGGCTGAAAAATGAAGCAAAAAATTTACTCCAGTAATAAGCAAAGTTCCATATATAAGAGATTCAATTGTATTGACTCTAACATTCACGCTTAAAATGTCAAGGAGATAAAGCATTCCGGCGTTGATTACCAGCGTGAATAAGCCAAGCGTCAGGATTACGAGCGGCGATAAAATCATTTTTACCAAAGGCCGCAAATAAATGTTTAAAAGCGTAAAAACGCCGGCGGCAATCATTAGATTCACTAAATTGGAAGTGATTTCAAAACCAACAATAACATTGCCGGCAATGATAAGCGCTATCAAATTGGAGAAGAATGAGAAGACAAGGCGGGATAAAAGCTTCATATCTTTATTATATCAAAATTTTTAATAAACTCTGCCCCGTCATCTCGTCCGGCTTTGGTATTTCCAGAAGTTCCAAAATTGTCGGCGCGATATCGGATAATATTCCGACTATTTCTTTTTCGGCCAGTTCCGTTTCAGCAAGAGATTTTTGTTTCATAAAATCACTGCCTACCAGGTAAATCGGAACTGCCGAGAGGTCGTGGGCCGTGGCCGCTTCCCCTGTTTTCGGGTCAGTCATCAGTTCAATATTGCCGTGGTCCGAAGTGATTATCAGAATGGAATTGTTTGCCAGGGCGGCGCGCGTCAGTTCGCCCACTGCGTCGTCAATCGCTTTTACGGCAATTTTTGCCGCCTCATAGTTTCCGGTATGGGCGATTAAATCTCCGTTAGCATAATTTACCAGCGCGAAATCAAAAGATTTTTCCTGGATGACCTGGATAGTCCGCGAAGTTATTTCCTCAGAGCGCATTTTCGGCTTGTCAGCATGATTAAAGATTTTTTCCGATGGTATGATGACCCGGTATTCATTAGGCAGGGGCTGTTCTTTGTAGCCGTTGAAAAAATAAGTGACGTGGGCGTATTTTTCGGTTTCCGCGATGCGGATCTGGGTTTTCCCGTTTTCCGAAATTATTTTTCCCAGCGATTCGTTTATGGTTTCCGGCGGGTAAGCGACTGGCGCGGAAAAAGTATCCGAATAACGGGTCATAGTGCAGACATATAAATTGGAGAATTGGTTGGTGGGAAAGGCGGAAAAATTTTCCAGAATGAACGCGCCGGCGGTTTGTCTGATGCCGTCCTCCCGAAAGTCAAAGAAAATCAGGGCGTCATCATTTTTAACGCAGGCATCGGGGTCAATGGTGTGCGGTTCCAGGTACTGGTCGCTCAGGTCGCGGCCATACGCTTCCTCCGCCACTTGTTCAGCTGTTTTTCCGGAGGGCCCGGTTCCGAGCATGGCCTGGTAGGCGAGCTGGGTTCTTTCGTAATGCGAATCGCGGTCCAGTCCGTAGAATCTTCCGGAAAGGCTTCCAAGATTCCAGCCGCCGGCTTCTTTTTGGAGCCGGTCAAAAAGCTGCGGGAATGATTTTGGCTGGCTGTCTTTGCCGTCGCTGAAAAGATGGAGGTTGATTTTTGGGACATTATTGTTTTTTGCCAGTTTAATCAGGGCAATTAAATGGTCCAGCGAGGCGTGGATATTTCCTTCGGTAATGAGGCCGGCGAAATTAACAGCGCTGTTGAATTTTTTCGCGTGTTCAAAGGCCTTCAGAAAAACTTCATTTTTGGCGAAAGTCCCGTCTTGGATGGATATGGTAATGCGGGGATAATGTTGGTAAAGCACTTTGCCGGCGCCGATAGTCAAATGGCCCACTTCGCTGTTTCCTTCTTCATTCCACGGCAAGCCGGCGGATATTCCGGATGCTTGCAGCGCGCCCAGCGGAAAATTTTCTTTCAGATAATTGATGTTGGGCGTGCCCTGGATGTGGATCGGGTTAGCTTCGTTTTTGGGGCCGATTCCCCAGCCGTCCAGAATGACTAAAATTACTTGACGCTTATTCATGTTATAAAGTATAATATAAAAAATCATTATTAATAAATTTGTGAAAAATTTAGAGAACAATAAAATTTATGTTGGATATACTCAACCCTTGGCTGTGGGCGTTTTTGGTTGTGGGAGCGATTATAGGTTATTTTGTCCGTCAGGTAATTGTCGCCGGACAGGCTAATTCAGCCGAACAAAAAATTAAAAACTGGCTGGAAGAAGCGAAATCTCAGGCAAAAGAGGTTGTTTTGGACGCCAAAGACAGGGCGGCCCGGCTTTTGGAGGAAGTAAAAAACGAGGAAAAAACGCGCGCTTCGCAATTGGATAAATTGCAGGAGCGGCTTTTGAAAAAAGAAGAATCGCTAGAAAAACAGCTGGCGGATTTTGCCGGGCAAAAAGCCCGCACCGAGGAAGAAGCGAAACTGATTAACGCTTCTAAAGCGGAAGTTGATGAATTGCGCGCGAAGATTGTCAAGGAATTGGAAAAAGTAAGCAAGCTTTCTTTGGAAGACGCGAAAAATCAAATTCTTTCCAAAGTCAGAGAGGAACACAGGGATGAATTGGCGGAGGCAATCCGCAAAATGGAAGGCGAGCGCCGGGAAGAAATAGAGAAAAAAAGCATGGAAATTATTACCACGGCGATTCAGCGGTACGCGCGGTCGCACGTGGCTGACATTACCACTACCGCTTTTCAGCTTCCCACTGAAGAGCTGAAAGGAAAAATTATAGGCAGGGAAGGCCGTAATATCCGCACTTTGGAACGCCTGACCGGGGTGGAAATTATCGTTGATGAAACTCCGGATACGATTATTCTTTCTTCTTTTGACCCGCTTCGCCGGGAAATCGCGAGATTATCTTTGGAAAAATTGATTAAAGACGGCCGCATCCAGCCGGCGAAAATTGAGGAAAAAGTCGCGGAAGCGCAGCAGGAAATGAACAAGCGGATGCAGGAAATCGGAGATAACGCGGTTTTGGAAGTTGGCGTTATCGGCCTGCCGAAAGAAATTATCCAGCTTTTGGGGCGGCTTTATTTCCGTACCAGTTTTGGCCAGAATGTTCTGGTCCATTCCATGGAAATGGCGCATATATCAGCCATGCTGGCGGCGGAACTTGGCGTAAATATTGAGGTGGCGAAAAAAGGAGCGCTTTTGCATGACATCGGAAAGGCGATTGACCATGAGGTGCAGGGGAGCCACGTGGAATTGGGTCGGAAGATTCTGCAAAAATACGGAATTGATCCGGAGGTGGTTAAGGCAATGGAATCGCATCATGAAGAATATCCTTATTCCAATCCGGAATCTTTTATTATCGCGGCCGCGGATATTTTATCGGCTGCCCGCCCGGGAGCCCGGCGCGGCACCGTGGAAAATTACATTAAACGGCTGGGAGATTTGGAAAAAATCGCTACCGGCTTTGCCGGAGTGAAAAATGCTTACGCGCTTTCTGCCGGACGGGAAATCAGGGTGTTTGTGATTCCGGAAAAAATTGACGATTTTGGCGCTTTGCAGCTGGCAAAAGATATTGCCAGTAAAATTCAGACCGACATGAGATATCCCGGTGAAATTAAAGTTAATGTTATCAGGGAAATGCGCGCGGTGGAGGTGGC
>CAYHXS010000011.1:0-11906 GCA_964360665.1 uncultured Candidatus Saccharibacteria bacterium
ATTGATCGGAGTTTTAATTTTTAACGAAAAATTAACTCAAATCAACCTATTAGGAATGTTTCTGGGAATAATCGCCGTAATACTTTTATCTATATGATAAATTAATGTAAAATATAGTAGTAATTAAAAAAAATAATTAATTTAAATCAAAAATATGAAAGGATTCAATACAAATATTGAAAAAGCTGCTTTAGAAAATAATAATTTTAGAAAAGTATTATACACAGGAAAACACAGCCAGTTGGTTTTAATGTCCTTGCGGCCAAAAGAAGAGATTGGCATGGAAGTTCATGCCGACAATGATCAATTTTTTAGATTTGAAAAAGGACAAGGCAAATGCATTATTGATGGAAACGAATATACACTTACGGACGGATCAGTTATCATTGTCCCGGCCGGAGCGCGGCATAACATTATAAATGTTTCTGAATCAGAAACATTAAAACTCTATACCCTATATTCCCCGGCACATCACAAAGACGGCATTATCCGCGCCACAAAAGCAGAAGCCGAAGTTGATGGCCCGGAATTTGATGGAGTGACTACTGAGTAAATTAAAATAATGAAACTTGGAATTATTTTACAATCAAATAAGCCAGAGCATATCTGGAATACATTTCGTTTCGGCATCACTTCATTAAAAGCCAACCACAAAGTAACAATCTTTTTAATGAATGAGGGGGCTGAACTGGACGCCACAGCAGATACAAAAGATTTTGATATTTCAAAGAAGATTGCCGAATTAAAAGGATTAAAAGGAGCTATTTACGCCTGCGGAACTTGCTTAAAACTTCGTGGCAAAAAAGAAATTGGGATATGCCCGGTTTCCACGATGACAGATTTACTTAAAATGGTTGAAGAAAGCGACAAGGTTTTGGTGTTCTAACTTTGTATTAAAATAAAGGGAATGTTTTTAGATTTGAATAATGTGGTTTCGTGGTTGCTGGCTTACCGTTACGCGATATTATTTCCGATTCTTATAGTGGAAGGCCCGATTATTACCATTATTGCCGGATTTTTGTCTTCGCAGGGCATTTTTAACATTTGGGTGGTTTACGGAGTGGCAATTATTGGGGATGTGGCCGGCGATATTATTTATTACGCGATTGGCCGCTGGGGCGGCAGAAGCTTAATAGAACGCTGGGGCCGTTTTTTTGGTTTAGGAATAGAAAAAATTAATAATTTAGAAAAGCATTTCGCGGACCATAGCGGAAAAACCTTGATATTTGGAAAACTTTCGCACGCGATAGGCGCGCCTATACTGGCCGCCGCCGGAGTGGTAAAAATGCCTTTTAATAAATTTGTCTGGATTAATTTTTGGGCAACTTTGCCAAAATCGCTTTTGCTCCTGATTATCGGCTATTATTTTGGAGAGGCCTACAAGCAAATCAATCAATATCTTAATTACACAACTGCTTGGATTTTAGCAATTATTATTTTATTAATCGCTCTTTATTATTTAATGGTCAAAATAGGAAGGAAAATAGAAAAAGATTAAAATGAAAATCGCGATTTTTTCCGACAATTTTTATCCGGAACTCAGCGGAATATCCGATTCCGTTGTCGCTTTGGCGAAAGAACTGGCGGAAAGGGGACACGAGATAAATTTCTATGTTCCAAAATACGCGCCGAAAGATTTTAAAAAGCTCAATCCTTTTGCCAAAGAGCTTGATTTGGGGAATAAAATAAAAATTATCCGCTTGTTTTCGTTTTCTTATCCGGCTGCCACCGGCCAATCAAGACTGGTGATTCCGTCAGGATTAAGCCTGGCAAGCATTAAGGAATTCAAGCCCGACGTTATCCACAGCCAGCTTTTTTTCGGCGTCGGATTGGAAGCTTTGCTGGCGGCTAAAATCAACAAAATACCTTTTATTGGAACCAACCACACAGCCATTACGGAATTTGCCCGTTACGCTCCGATTAAAGCCAAGTGGTTTAAAAATTTGATGCTCAAATACGCAGTCTGGTATTATAACCGGTGTAAATTTGTTACCGCTCCTTCGCAGGCGGTTTTTGACGAAATGGCCGAATACGGATTCCGCCGGCCGCATAAAGTGATTTCCAATCCGATTGATTTAAAAATTTTCCGGCCAAGAATGGATGATAGGGAAGGGGGGGCTGTCACCAGAAAGGAATTCAATCTTTCCGAAAATACGGTTGTTTATGCCGGCAGGCTTGCGGCTGAAAAAAATATTGACGTGATTATACGGGCAATCGCCTTAGCCAAAGAAAAAGTCCCGACTATTAATTTCGCGATGGCCGGACACGGCATAGCAATGGAATCACTGAAAAATCTGGCAAAAGAACTTGGCGTGGAAAAAGAAGTTAAATTTTTGGGAACGCTTGATAAGCAGATGCTGGCAAAGATTTACCGGGCTTCAAAAATTTTTGCGATTGCCAGCACGTCGGAAACCCAGAGCATGACTTTAATGCAAGCGTTTGGCTGCGGACTGCCGGCAATCGGAGTGAAAGCACGGGCATTGCCAGAATATATCAATCAGAGAAACGGATTTTTAGTTGAACCGGGCGATTATAAAACACTGGCGGAAAAATTTGTTTTTTTGTTTAAAAATCCCATTGAAAGACAGGCGTTGAGCATGGGGGCGCTTGAATTTATACAAAATTTTTCCGCTGAACGCATTGCGGGCGCGTGGGAAGAAATATATAAAAATAACCTATCCTAATAATATTATGAAGTTGAGCTTTGTGATTCCCGCTTATAATGAGGAAAAAGACATCGGCGCGTGCCTTGGTTCCATTCTGAAAGAGGCGGCTGATAAATCCCATGATATGGAAATTATTGTCGTGAATAATGCCAGCACCGATAAGACCGGGGAAATCGCGCAGTCATTTCCGGGCGTAAAAGTGGTTGATGAAATGCATAAAGGCTTATCCGCGGCGCGCCATGCCGGTTTTTTGGCGGCCAGTGGAGATTTAATCGCCAATATTGACGCGGATACCATGCTTACGCCGGGATGGATAGATAAAGTATTCAGGGCTTTTTCGGAAAATTCCAATCTTGTCGCGTTCAGCGGCCCTTATATTTATTACGACTTGTCCAGGTTAGTAAATTGGTGGGTACGTGTTTTTTATTATTTGGGATTTATCGGATATTTATTTAACAGATATGTTTTCCATAAAGGCGCCATGCTTCAGGGCGGAAATTTTGTCGTCAAAAAATCCGCTTTGAAAAAAGTCGGGGGATATAATCTGGATTTTGATTTTTACGGCGAGGACACGGATATTGCCTGCCGAATGCGCGAAGTCGGGGACGTGGTGTTTACCTTTGATTTGCCGATGTACACATCCGGACGGCGTTTGGCGGAAGAAGGGATTTTGACTATGGCGGCGCGTTACAGCATCAACCATTTATGGGCGATTGTTTTTAAAAGGCCGTTTACCAAAGAATTTAAGGATATCCGCAAGTAAACTTGTCTCAAAAATAGTATAATATAAGTATGGGGCACATTATCGGAAAACATAAAGAGCTTTGGAAAAATCCGCGTTTTATCCTGTCTTCCGCGACTGCTTTTTTATTTTTGATAGGAAGTTTGGTAATCAATTATATTGCCGGAACTTACGCGACTCAAAATGCCAGCAACGCGGTGAGCGATATTATTTTGGACAACATACCTAAAATAAACACGGATTTCATGTTTGTCCAGGTCTTTTTCATGTTTTGGTTTTTTGTCGCTTTTCTACTGATTAATGAGCCGAAACACATCCCGTTTGTTCTCAAAAGCATCGCGCTTTTTGTATTTATCCGTTCTATTTTTATAAATCTTACCAACATCGGGCCGTATCCCGACAATGATTTTCTGGCGTCTAGCGGCGATTTTATGAAAAAATTCACTTTTGGCGGCGATTTATTTTTTTCCGGCCATACCGGCCTCCCGTTTTTAATGGCGTTGATTTTTTGGGAAAATAAAACTTTGCGGGTTGGTTTTATATTAACTTCAATAATTTTCGGCACGGCGGTTCTTTTGGGGCATCTCCATTATTCTATTGACGTATTCGCGGCATTTTTCATAACGGAAGGAATATACCGGATTGCGGAAAAAATATTCGCAAAAGACCTTAAATTATTTTTATTCGGCTATAATTAAAGAATCTATCTAAATAATAATCATTATGTATGACGCGATTAAAAATTTTTATAAGCAGTTTGAGTTTGCCCCGGTTATAGCCAATGCCAAGGGGCTGAAAAAATACTCCACTTATGTTATTGCCGGAATGGGCGGCTCCAATCTAACGGGAGGGCTTTTAAAAATTTGGAAACCGGAATTAAACATTATCCAGCACCGGAATTACGGTTTGCCGCAATTATCAAAAAAAACTCTTAGGCAAAGCCTGTTGATTGCAAGCTCTTATTCAGGGAATACTGAAGAAACTATTGACGCGTTTCATAAAGCCGTAAAAGAAAAAATTCCGGTCGCGGTAATCGCGACTGCCGGAAAACTGTTGGATTTGGCAAAAAAAATGAAAAAGCCCTATGTTCAATTGCCGCGCACCGGAATTCAGCCACGCGCCGCTTTAGGATTCAGCCTGATGGCGCTTCTGAAAATAATGGGTGAAACCAACGGCCTGCGCGAGGCTGCCAATCTTACCCATCTGTTAAAAACTTCCGAATACGAACGCGCCGGAAAAATTTTAACTAAAAAATTAAAAGGGTATGTTCCAATAATCTATACTTCGGAACGGAATTCCCCGATTGGTTATAATTGGAAAATCAAATTTAACGAAATCGGAAAAATTCCAGCGTTCCATAACGTGTTTCCGGAATTGAACCATAATGAAATGACGGGATTTGACGCCAATATGAACACCAAGGATCTTTCCAGTAAATTTCTTTTCTTATTTTTGAAAGACGCCTCCGACAATCCACGGATTTCAAAAAGGATGAACATCACGGAAAGATTGATGCGGGAAAGAGAATTCATGGCGGAAGTGGTTATTTTGAACGGAAAAAATCCTTTGCATAAAATATTTTCTTCTTTATTGATTGCCGATTGGACCGCTTATTATTTGGCAAAAGAATATAATACTGACCCGACTGAGGTTCCAATGGTGGAAGAATTCAAAAAATTGATTAAATAAATGGAAAATCAAAAAAGTTCGCCAAAAGAACTTGTCCCGAGCGCACCGAAGGATGTTTTTCTGCATCTTTTATCAATTATTTCTCTTTACATAAGCGCCGGCAGTTTGATAGCCCTGCTTTTTCAATACATAAACGCGCTTTTTCCCGATGCTTTGTCGCCGTATACCTATTACAGCATTGCCGGACCGGTGCGCTGGTCAATGGCATCGCTGATTATTGTTTTTCCGTTTTTTATTTCCGTATCATGGCTTTTGCATAAAGACCTGCGTAAAAATCCGGAAAAACGCGAATTAAAAATCCGCAAATGGCTGATAAATTTTACTTTATTCATCGCGGCGATGATTCTTATCACGGATTTGGTGACTTTGGTTTATAATTTTTTGGGAGGCGATTTAACCGCAAGATTTTTACTGAAGGTCGCGGTTTTCTTCGTGGTTATCGGCTCTGTATTCGCGTATTATTTTTCGGATTTGCGCAAGCAGTTTAAGGATAAAGAATTGAAAATCTGGTTTTTTTTAACTGTTTCAGTCGTTTTGGCGAGCATAATAGCGGGATTTTTTACCGCCGGCTCTCCTTTAACGGCGCGTTTGTATAAATTTGATGAACAACGGGTCAATGATTTGCAGATGATTCAAAACGAGGTGGTTAACTATTGGATAAATAAAAATGTTCTGCCAAAATCCTTAATTGATTTAAAAAACGATATTACCGGTTTTGTTCCGCCAACAGACCCGGAAACCGGACAAATTTACGGCTATACTGCAATTGATAAAATGACTTTTAAACTTTGCGCTGATTTTAATTTGGTATCCGCGGGCAACTCCTTAATAGAAACGCCCATGCCGGCGCGCGCTTATCCTTATCAGCAGAATTGGGACCATGGACAAGGGAAAGTTTGTTTCAGCCGGACAATTGACCCGGCGTTCTATAAAAATATCCGGGAACAAAAACCGGCATATTAAACGTCATGAATGAATTTCTGATAATAATTTTCCAATTTATAGTTTTTATTTTTTCCGTGATGGTTCACGAGGTTTCCCACGGCGTCGTTGCTTTAAAGCTTGGCGATGAAACCGCGAAAAAAGAAGGGCGGCTCACGCTGAATCCTTTGGTTCATATTGATTTTTTTGGTTCAATTTTATTGCCCATATTTTTAGTCCTGACCAGCAGTCCGGTAATTTTCGGATGGGCAAAGCCGGTTCCGTATAATCCCAATAATTTGAAAAATCCGAAAAAAGGAGCGGCCCTCATCGGCATTGCCGGCCCGCTAAGCAACATTGCTTTGGCAGTGATTTTCGGAATTCTTTTAAGAATTATTTCCGGAATAGGAGTTCCGATGAGTTTATTTCCATTATCCATGCTTTTTCAGATAATTATTTCTATTAATCTGCTTTTGGCGGTTTTCAATCTCATGCCGATTCCGCCTTTGGACGGTTCCAAGCTTCTTTTCGCAATTTTACCGCAGAAATATTATAAATTGCAGGTATTTCTGGAACGCTACGGAATGGCAATCCTACTTGCTTTTATTTTTTTTGGATTTGGGTTTTTAATTTCAATTGTCAATTTTTTGTATAATGTTCTTGTTTTATAAAACTGGTTCTGGTTTAATTTAGATAGCATCAAAAAATTGAATATGGAGTGGACAAATGAAGAAAATCTGCGTACTAACTGCGGTTATTTTGAACCTCGCGCTTTTAAAACCAGTTTCCTTCGCGCTTGACGGAAAATTAATAAAAGAAAGGCCGGATTTTGAAGGAGCTTCAATACTCCTTATTGAACCAAGAAATACCTCTTCAATTCTCAGTTTTTTTAAGATAGGAGGAATAGAGGAAGTTGATTTGTTTGCCGAGGTAATGGCCACCTTTATGGTGGAATATTACAAGGATTTTGATAGCAGAAAATTCGCGGAAAAAGTGCTGGAAGGCGGGATTTCGGAATTTGATAAATTTAGCCGTTATGCCAATCCAAAACAGCAAAAAAATGAAGATGAAAGCATGGAAGGATATTTTTACGGCATTGGCACGGCTTTGGGGCAAAAAACCGAGGAGGGCGAAAATTTCATCGTGGTAAATTCCGTAATGGATGGCAGTCCGGCAATGAAAGCGGGAATTCAGTCCGGCGATTATTTAATTTCTATTTCTTCCGATGGCGATAAAAATCACGCTGTTTCAGCCGATGATTTGTCAATTGACGAAACAGTCGGCTTGATTCGCGGAAAAGAAAACAGCAAGGTATATTTGAAAATTCGCCGCAAAGACAAAGAATTAGAATTTATAATTACGCGCAAAGAAGTAAAGGTTGCTTTTTTGGAAGGAAAATCATTAAAACCGGGAATAGGTTATGCGCGCTTGCGTGAATTTGGCGGAAAAACCACGCCAAATGATTTCGTAGTTTTAGTCAGCAGTTTACAGGTAAACGGCGCGCGAGTCCTTATCCTTGACTTGCGGAATAATCCCGGAGGCTGGCTCGCTTGGGCGGTGAAAATAAACAATTTGTTCCGCGTTAACGACTCACGATTGCCGATTGTCATATTGAAAAGAAAAACAAAAATTGAGGTGATGAACGGCGATGCCACGACAGCGGGAAAGTTAAAAAATCTGCGCGTTATTCTACTGGTTAACTACGGCAGTGCCAGCGCTTCGGAAATTGTTGCCGCTTATCTGAAAAATTATTGCAACGCTTTAGTAATCGGAAAAACAACATTCGGAAAAGGCGTCGGACAGTCGGTTTTTAACCTGGTCAGCGGAGGCAAACTTATAGTTACGTCTTTTGAGTATTTTGTCGGAGAAAAAGAGATAAAAGTCCATGAAATCGGCGTAAAACCGGATATTGAAGTGGATAATATAAAGGAAGATAAAACTGATAAGCAGCTTCAGCGGGCGATTGAAGAAGCGGAAAAGATTTTAAACATAAAATAAATTATCTAAGGCGGGGTTGACTCCCGCCTTTTGTTTTTGTTATATTAGATAGAATCTATGCCAACAATCAGACAATTATTAAAAAAAGGAAGGGATACAAACCTTTCCAAATCCAAATCCCCGGCGCTCGGGCGTTATTTTAATTATTTGAAAAACCGTCCGGTAAAAACTTCTTCGCCGTTCAAGCGGGGAGTTTGCCTTAAAGTTTTTACTACCACTCCTAAAAAACCTAATTCCGCTTTGCGAAAAGTTGCCCGCGTCCGCCTTACTAACGGCATGGAAGTTACCGCTTACATTCCCGGAGAAGGCCATAACTTGCAGGAGCACTCCGTAGTGGTTATCCGCGGCGGCAAGGTAAAGGACTTGCCGGGCGTCCGCTACCATATAGTAAGGGGGATTTTGGACACTTCCGGAGTGGAAGCGAGAAAACAGAAACGGAGTAAGTACGGCGCTAAAAAACCCAAATAAGTAAAAAGTTGACTAGTTTATGAGAAGAAAACAAAATTATAAAAAAGAATATAAGCCTGACCCGGAATATGGAAACGCGGTCGTAGGACGCTTCATTAATTATCTGATGAAAGACGGGAAAAAGCAGGTCGCGGAAAAAGTTATGTACGGAGCGCTGGATATAGTGAAAAAAAGCGGCCAGGAACCTATCCAGGTTTTTGAAAAAGCAATGGAAAACGTAACGCCAATGGTGGAAGTTACCACCCGGAGAGTGGGCGGCGCGAATTATCAGGTTCCACGGGAAGTGCGGCAGGAAAGGAAATTCATGCTGGCGACAAAATGGATGATTGATGCCGCGAGAAAAAAAACCGGAAAGCCCATGGCTGACAAACTGGCCGAAGAATTTTTGCTGGCGGCAAAAAACGAAGGAACAGCCGTAAAGAAAAAACTTGATACCCACAGAATGGCGGAAGCCAACAGGGCCTTTGCTCATTTTGCGAGGTAATTTATGGAAAATATCCATTTTCCGGCTCCGGAAAAACCGGAGAAAAAAGAAACTTCGCCGTCATTTGATACGGAAAAATTAAAAGATTTTTTTGAGCTCTTTCGGGCGCTCCCTGACGATCCCGGTCCGGTTCTTTCAGAAAAAGAGGAATTTGAATTATCAAAAGAAGCAACAACTCCCGAAGGCCTTAAAAAATGGCAAGAGCATAAACAAAGAAAACACCGGACCAACACTTTATCGGCGCCGCTATTGGCAATAAAAATTTATTTAGACAATCCCGATAGAGAAATTTCTGAAAAAATCTCAAAAGGAAAAAAAGAGGAATTTTTAAAAAGAGTCGCGGAAGCGGAAGAACACATTAATGAAGCGAAAAAAGGCCTTATAACTGACAAAGAAGTAAATGAGGTGCTGGAAATCATAAATGACGTGGAAGTATATTTAAAATAATTTTATGGCACGGCAATATCCATTGGAAAAAACCCGCGATATAGGAATTATCGCCCACATAGACGCGGGAAAAACAACCGTATCCGAACGGATTCTTTTTTATACCGGCGTTTCTCATAAAATCGGCGAAGTGCACGAAGGCGACACGATAATGGATTGGATGGAACAAGAAAGAGAACGGGGAATTACCATCACTTCCGCCGCGACTACTTGTTTCTGGATCCCGACTTATCATAATGGCGATAAAAAATTTGAATATCGCATTAACTTGATTGACACTCCCGGGCACATTGATTTTACAGTTGAAGTAAAACGGTCTTTGCGCGTGCTGGACGGCGCAGTCGTAGTTTTTGACGGCGTTTCCGGCGTGGAACCGCAATCGGAAACAAATTGGCGCTACGCGGACGAATATAAAGTTCCCCGCCTGTGCTTTATTAATAAATTGGACCGCATGGGCGCTTCTTTTGAAAATAGTTATAAGTCCATTCTTGACCGCTTAACTCCGAATGCCGTTCCAATTCAGATTCCAATCGGCCTGGAAAGCGCGTTTGAGGGCGTAGTTGATCTGATAAAGATGAAAGCTTATCACTTTGAAGGGGACATGGGCGAGAAACTTGTTGAGGGAGAAATTCCGGAATCAATGAAGGAAGAAGTTAAAAAAAGCCGGCATTTTTTGGTTGAAAAAATCGTTGAACAGGATGACGAACTTATGTCAAAATACCTTGAAGGCAAAGAGCCGGATACGGAAACTTTAAAAAAAATTCTACGCAAAGCGACTATTGCAAATACGATAGTTCCGGTTGTCTGCGGCTCCGCTTTGAAAAATCGCGGCGTACAGCTTGTACTAGACGCAGTCACGGATTATCTGCCGTCTCCGCTCGATGTTCCTCCGACTAAAGGAATTGATCCGGGAACCGGCGCGGAAATTACCAGAGTGCCGAGCGATGATGTTCCGCTTTCCGCATTAGCTTTCAAAATCGCCGCCGACCCGTTTGTCGGCAGCCTGACTTTCTTCAGGGTATATTCTGGCGTATTGAAACGCAGTACTTATGTTTTAAATACGACTAAAAATATTAAAGAGCGCGTCGGCCGTATTGTCCGCATGCACGCGAATCACCGTGAAGAAGTTGAAGAAATCAATGCCGGCGATTTAGGCGCGATTGTCGGCCTGAAAGATACGACTACCGGCGACACGCTTTGCGATGAAAATAATCCGATAGTCCTTGAAAAAATTATTTTTCCGGAACCGGTTATTTCTCTGCGTATTGAACCGAAAACTAAAGCTGACCAGGAAAAAATGGGTATCGCGCTTCACCGTTTAAGTGATGAAGACCCGACTTTCCGGGTTACCGGCGATGCGGAAACAGGAGAAACCATTATTTGGGGCATGGGTGAATTGCACTTGGAAATTCTTGTGGAACGCATGAAACGTGAATTCAATGTGCTCGCGAATGTCGGCCGTCCGCAAGTAGCTTACCGCGAAACAATCCGCGCCGAAGCTGAAGCCGAAGGAAAATATATCAAACAATCCGGAGGTAAAGGACAATACGGACATGTCCGCCTTCGCGTTGAACCAATGGAACGCGGCAAGGGATTTGAATTCGTTGATGCGATTAAAGGAGGCGCGATCCCGAAAGAATTCATTAAACCGGTTGAAAAAGGAGTAATAGAAGCTATGCAAAAAGGCGTAGTTGCCGGTTATCCGCTGAACGATATCCAAGTTACGCTTTATGATGGTTCTTACCACGAAGTGGACTCTTCGGAAGCCGCTTTTAAAATTGCCGGTTCTATAGCTTTGCAGGAAGCCGCCAAACGCGCAAAACCGGTTATTCTTGAACCGATTATGAAAGTGCAGACTCTGATTCCGTCGGAATTCATGGGTGACATCACCGGAGACATCAGTTCTAAACGCGGAAAAATTGAAGCCATGACTGACCGCATGAACATAAAAGTCATTGACGCGAAAGTCCCACTTTCGGAGATGTTCGGCTACGCGACCAAACTGCGTTCCATGTCGCAGGGCAGAGGAAATTTTTCAATGGAATTTGACCATTATGAAGAAGTTCCCAATAATGTCGCACAGTTGATTATTGAAGGAAAAAAATAAATCTTCGCTCAAACTGTTTCTTTGTAAAATCGGGTTATCCATTCACTCCTATTTAAATGTAAACAGCGCGCTCTGCGTAACCTGCCACATAAAGTAATTCTAATAAGGCTCGAGCTAAAAACTCGAGCCTTTTGTTTTTTACAAAGGCTATTGACACTTTTACTGCTTTTCGTATATACTATTTTGTATTACGCGTCGAGCAATAATTAAATTAAAATTTAATAAAAATTATAAATAATAATTTATGGCTGAAAAAGCGAAATTTGAGCGCACAAAGCCTCACGTGAACGTCGGTACAATTGGGCACGTAGACCACGGCAAAACAACTTTGACCGCGGCTATTACGCACGTCCTTTTCTTAAAAGGTTGGGCATCAAAAGAAGA
>CAYHXS010000012.1:0-2934 GCA_964360665.1 uncultured Candidatus Saccharibacteria bacterium
TGCTTTGGTTACCGTGACCGGCGTTGAGGTCCAGAGAGATTTGGATTACGCCCAGGTGAACATTTCGGTTATTCCGGGCGGCAAAGGGGAAGGGGTTTTGAAAGAACTTACAAAAAACAGGAAATTACTTCAGCATCTTTTGTTGAGAAAGATTAATATCAGGCCGATGCCGGAACTGCGGTTTAGGCTGGATATCGGACTGGAAAAAGCCGCGGAAGTGGAAAAAGTATTATTGAAAATTGAAAAGGAGGAAAATAAAGGTTAGTATTTTTTAGCGGCCTGGTAGCCAAGTGGCAAGGCAGTTCTCTGCAAAAGAACTATACGGGAGTTCGATTCTCCCCCAGGCCTCAATTTTATTGTGTTATCATAAAATGAATACGATATTAGAATTAATATAATTCATTTTATGAAGAGATATATTTTACCTTCATTATTATTAAGTTCTTTGCTGGTTGGCGGATTGGCGTTCGCCCAGACAACGGAAACGCAGACTCAGACAGCGGCGCAGGTGGAATCCGTGACAGCCGCGGATTTAGGCGTTGCCGAACCGGGATTTTTGCCGACCAGCCCGTTTTATTTTTTGAAAGAATTCGGCCGCACAGTCAGGCGGACAATCACTTTTAATTCGGTTAAAAAAGCCGAACTGGAACTCCGCATTATAAATGAAAAGGCGGCGGAATTGAAAAAAGTGGAAGACAATCAGCCGCAGAATACGGCGGCCATCCAGAAAGCCATTCAGAATTATCAGGCAAACCAGCAGCGCCTTACGGAAAAATTTGAAAATTTGAAAGAAAATTCCAGTAATCCGAACGTGGAGAAACTTTTGCAGGAATTTGCCGACAGGGCCGTGAAACACGCCAAAGTTTTTGACGAATTGGAAACAAAATTTGAGAATAACCGGGAAGTCGCGAGAATAATCAATATAATCAAAGAAGCATCCGGCGGAGTTGCCGCGGCAGCCGCCGGAAAAGACGAACCGGCCAAGTTTGCCGCCAAAATTGAAAAGGTTTTGACCATGGAAAAAGGCAGTGATTTAAAACATATCCGTTCCATAGAAATATTGGATAATTTAATCCAGAAAGCTCCGGCGGCGGTTAAAGTTTCTTTGGAAAAAGTCAGAGAAGATGTTTCGGAGCGGCTCCAGACGGATATGAAAAATGCCGTACAGTCCCAGGGGGCGGAAACAGTTAAGCGGGTAATGATGGATTTGCCGGGGAATGCCATCCGCAGAGCCGTGATATTGAAAGATCTTGAGCAAAAAGCCGGCACGGCGGTTTCCGGAGTTTTGGAAAGCGCTGTCGCGACTATGAATAAAAAAATACGTTCCAGCGAGAATATAATGGAGAAAGCGCGGGCGCAATTGCAGGCGGCCGGCAATATGTTGTCTAAATTGGACAGCCGGCTTAAGGATGTTGCCCAGCCGCCGGTTAATGTGAAAGAACTTTATGAAAAAGCCCGCAATGCTTATGCCGGAGCTAAGGCTGCTTTTGAAGAAAAGAAGTATGGTGAGGCATTTGGCCAGTCCACTTCGGCGGAAATGGCGGCACGCAACGCTTTGCGTTTTCTTGAAGAAAAAATAGTTCCGCAGACGGAATCATTGAAAAATGATTTGGACCGCCTTGAGGCGACCATTGCCAAATACGCCGATATCCTGAATTCGCGCAAAATTACGGCTGAATCAAACCCGGAAGCTTATGAGTTTCTCCGCCAGGCCAAAGAACATCTTTCTTTCGCGAGAGACGCTTTCGCGAAAGATGATTTGGATTTGGTAAGAATGCATATTAAACACATAAAAGAATTTCTCAATGACCTCAGCCGTTTTATAGAGAGAGAAATCAGGACGGAAAATAAAGTGCCGGAACTTAAAAGAATGGCGCCGACCGGTTTTAGAAACGCTTATTGGCAATGCTATGACGGTAAGGAATCGCGTGAAGAAAATTCCGATTGTAAAACATCGGAAAGGTGGCAAGAAGAGGCAAAAAAATTCTGCGACGGCCATTGCTATGCCGATAACAGCAAGTGCGGGGTAAATACTTTCAGCGTTTCCAACCAATGCGGCGTGCCGGCTGTTACTCCTGTTCCTCCGACTGTTACTCCGGATGAGCCAAGGGTTTTTTGCACTCAGGAATACAGCCCGGTTTGCGGAGAGAACGGTAAAACATATTCTAACGCTTGCATGGCAAAAGGCGCCGGCGCAACAGTGAAATACAGGGGCGAATGCAGAACTGGTTCAACTTCATCTTCAGATTGCGGTCCAATGCCGCCTATTCCGGCGCCACCTGTTAATTGCAAATATGACGGTCCGCGCTGTGTTTCGGGAAAATGGGATTATAAATTGGTCTGCGCGGAAACTTCAACGGATAGGGCGATTCCAACTATAATTCCAACTGCGGTTCCTGCCGTAAAAACCAGTTATTAAAAAGGCGGGGCCGGTAGGATTGACATATACATTTTAATATGGTATACTATTTATATACCGTGAAAATGGTACGCAGTTCTTTGTAAGCAGAAGCAAGGCTTTCATATATCTAATAGGGAGGAGCCATGAATATTAAAGAGAAGATTGAGGAAAGGATGCAGCAGTGTCGGTGGTCATTCAGTATCCTGGGGATGTATCATCTGTCCAGCGGCAGGATTTCCAAGGTTGTCAGTGCGGAGCAGAAGTCGGTTCTGTCACTCATAGCGAGACTGAACCTTCAGCCCATCCCTAATGGCTATTATGGCAAGATGGCCGCGACCTGGGTCGCCGAGCAGATCAAGGAGCGGTTCCCGAACAAAGTCAGCCGGCACGTGGTCAGTAAGATTAGCCGGTACTACGGAGTGAGCCTGTATCACCGTGGGTTTTTCCGGGTGATACCGGGGAAGCCGCGGATGCTGAGAGTCATGCCCATCAGCGCGTTTTGACAGTAGCAGAGTCAACACCCTTCAAATTCC
>CAYHXS010000012.1:3034-5071 GCA_964360665.1 uncultured Candidatus Saccharibacteria bacterium
ATGGTGCCTATAGTTTAATGGCAGAACTCCTCTCTGTGGCAGAGGTAGCACGGGTCCGATTCCCGTTAGGCACCCCAAAATATAGAAAAATTAAAACAATATAAATATATAATTTTTATAGAGTGACGTGTTTAGCCGAAGGGGAATTTAATGCTGCGGTGACTATTTCAAGATTTACGGAAAAAAAACTTATTATGAAAATCTAAATAACCATTATAAAATTTGTTTAGTGAGATTTGGATTAGAAAAATAAATTTATGAAAGAAAAAAAGAATTGACTACAGCCATTTTTTTTAAGTAAGCTATATAGTAATTAATCTGGTATAATAAAATTATGAAATTGAATCAAAAAGATATAAAAAAAATTCGTGAGTTTAGGGCGTTATTTCCTAATGAACTTACAGTTAGGGCGGAACGTTCTCAAGATGGCGGTTTTGTTGCCGAAATTATTGACTTTCCAGGATGTTTTACCGAGGCTGAAAATTTTTCAGAACTTATAGAAATGGTTAATAATGCTATCAAAACCTATTTTGATATTCCAGAAAAATATTCTTCATTTATGGCTAGTTATGTTCCGCCACTGAAACAAGCTCAAAGATTAGATGTATTTCCTCCTAATTTAGAAAAAAGCTCAGAAATTAAATTAGAAATTACTAATCGTGAAAAAGTTGCAAGTTAATACGAAGGATACTTCATGCGAAGAATTAACAAAAATCGCTCAAAAGAGCGGTTTTTTGGTTAAGGAATCTAGTAAGCATCGTAAGATAGAATCATCTAATGGGAAATTTATAACCATGATTCCTAGACATAAACGTCTGAAAAGAGAGACGGTAAAAGGTATAATTGAGGCTTTTAATAGGTTTGGATCAGATATAGATTGTATTTAGCAAATATAGTAAGTTGCAGGGTGAGGTAAACACATAAGACAAGTTCTAATTTGCTCCAGTTGCCGACCCCGGCATATAAGTTGAATAAATAATTTTTTTGGGTTATTCTTGGGTCAGAACTCACTTATTGAGGAGGATAAAAAAATCATGTTTCTGAAAAATCCTAAAATAAAGCTGTTTCAAACCTATATGGCTTTGATAAAAAACAGTGTCGGTTCAAAAACCTTCCAAAATTTTTATCTTGAGCAGGACGGTGAGGTTTCGGATGCAGTGGGCGACGGACTGCGTTCCTGCGCGTTCTTTGTCTCCAATCTGCTTAGAATGCTTCCGAGTTTGATTGAGGGCTCGCATTTGACGGTTGATTCAACGGTAAAGGATTTGAAATCGTGCGGCTGGGAAGAAATAAAAGAGCCGCGGATTGGAGCGATACTGGTTTGGGAGCTAAAAAAAATCGATGAAGGTGAATATAAAACCAGGCATATTGGATTTTATATTGGAGCAAATAGGGCAATCAGCAATGATTCTGAACTTAGAACGCCCCAGAAGCATCATTGGACTTTCGGGGAAGACGGTGGCCTGCCCGCCTGCCCGGCCAGGGGCCAGAGAAAGCCAACAAGAAAAGTGGAGATGATTTTATGGAATAAGGTTTTAGAAAATTAAGGACAGGCGCGCGCCTGTCCTTTTATATGTTAAAATACCTTACTAAAATTACTCCGATGGCCATCGGAGTGGACAGCGAGTATAACCGCCACTCCTATTTATAGGAGTGGCGGACGTGCGTTTGCAGAATTTTATTAAGAAAGTAAATCCATAATTTTTTCCAGAAAAGATTTTTTGGAAAACCCTATTTTTTCTTTTGATAAAACAGGGACATATTGTTCGCTGATTTTCTGGATGCGCGTTGTTTCGTCTTCAATCAGTTTGCCTTCATATTCTCCGCTGTGCGCGGAAGTTCCTTCGTAACTCGGCTGTTTGGCGTCCAGGTGGATGTTTATTGAGATATTATTTCCAGCGGCTTCAATATAAATATGGAATCGCGGGTAATTCCTTCCGGCATTCAAGCCGCGCGCGTGGCTGATTTCATTGTTTTTATGTGGATTTCTGATTTCCAAATAGCCGCAGTGGCGGAGGAAATTTTGAGGTGAGATGT
>CAYHXS010000012.1:5171-9650 GCA_964360665.1 uncultured Candidatus Saccharibacteria bacterium
TGGCCGGCGCCGCCGGAGTAATCATACCGATGCTGCCGGGCCTACCCATTGTTTGGGTGGGAATGCTGATTTTTGCCAAGGCAACGGATTTTGTTTTTGTCACCTGGAATCTCCTGATAATTTTCGGAGTAATTATGCTTTTTGCCTGGTCATTGGATTTGATTATTCCTTTGATGGGCGCGAAAAAATACAACGCCAGCAAATACGGGATTTACGGAGCAATCTTGGGCGTTATTTTGGGCACGATTTTTCTGGGACCGCTGGGAGTTTTTATCGGTCCTTTAGTCGGGGCATTTCTTGGAGAATTGGTTATCGGAAAAGCCTGGGAAGAAGCGCTTAATTCTTCGTGGGGAGCGTTTTTGGGGATTTTAATCGGCAGCGCGATTAAGCTGGCAATTATCGCCGTGGTATTGGGGATTTTGATATTCGCGCTTTTTGCTTAAGATTTTATATATATGAAAAAACCGGAAAAACTTTCATTCCCAAAAGATGAATTGCCGCATCCGGCAATTGTTGAATGGTGGTATTTTAACGGCAATCTCCGCGGCGAATCCGGCCATCAGTACGCTTTCATGTATTGCCTTTTTAAGGCGGACTTGCGCCGGGTTAAATTGCCGTTTCTGGAAAAAGCTCCGATTAAAGATATTTTTTTCAGCCATTATCTTTTATCGGATATCCAAAACAAAAAAATGGAATCCGCGATTGATTTTTTTTACGAGGGGATGGGAAAGGGCGGAGCGCCATTTCTTTGCCTTGAGTCAGGAAATAAGTTTTCTCTGAAAGAAAATCCGCTTTTTAATTATGAATTGAAAACGGATAAATTGGATTTGAATCTTGTTTTCAAAAAACAGCAGCCGCTTCTGGTTAATCAAACCGGATGGGTGGATTTGAAAACCAAAGATACTTATTATTATTCGCTGACTGATTTGGAAACAAACGGCAGTATTGTTTTTGAAGGCAAAAAAATCCCGATGCGCGGGAAAGCGTGGATGGATCACCAATGGGCGGATTCCGCTTACAGCAAAGAAGACAAGTGGGTTTGGTTTTCCATTCAATTGGAAAATGGAATGGAAATTCTGTGTTTTGAATATGGAGACAAGAAAAAGACGCGGCTGGCAACAATTTCTTATCCGGACGGGCATCAGGATACGGCGGAAGCAATTTTTAAACCTACGGAAATCAGTTGGCAAAGTCCGAAAACTCAGGCAGTTTACCGATTAAGCTGGCAAATAGAAATTTTGGAGAAAAACATGGTCTTATCGGTAAAGCCGGCGGCCTTGGAACAGGAAGTTATTTTCGGGTCTATTAATTATTGGGAAGGGGCGACCGTGATAAGCGGTGAAGCCGGCGGCAAGAAGGTTTCGGGGGAGGGATTTTTGGAATTAGTAGGTTCACCCATGGGAAAATCGGCCGCGCAGATTTATCTGGATGATGCCAAGCATTACCTTGAAAGTTATCTCTCCAGGCCGTAGGAGTGTAGGATTCAAACTAATGTTAATTTTTGCTGGTTATATTTAATGTGGCTTCGGAAATTAAAAAATTAGACAAGAAAATAGTCGTCATCGGCGGAGGGACCGGCGTATTTACGGTGCTTACGGGTTTGCGGCCGTATTTCAGCGATTTGACCGCGATTGTGACTATGGCTGATGACGGCGGTTCTACCGGTGTTTTGCGGGAAGAGTTCGGGATATTGCCTCCTGGAGATATCCGCCGGGCATTGATCGCGCTTTCCGCGTCGGATAATAAAATGCTTTCTGAACTTTTTTCTTACCGTTTTTCCGAAGGAACCGGCTTGACCGGGCATAATTTTGGCAATTTATTGATTACGGCGCTCCACCGGCTTACGAATAATTTTGAGTCCGCGGTGGAAGAAGCCGGCAAAATTTTGGCGATTCAGGGAAAAGTTATTCCGGTTACTTTGGATAAAGCCCAGCTTGTGGCGCAGCTTGAAGACGGGCAGATTATCAAGGGCGAAACAAATATAGATATTCCGAAACATGACGGCCGGATAAGGATAAAAAAAGTTTCACTGAAGCCGCAGGCAAATATAAATCTTAATGCCAAGAAAGCGATTTTGGGCGCCGATTTGGTGATTATCGGCCCCGGAGATTTGTATTCAAGCATTATTCCTAATCTTTTAGTGAAGGGCGTCAGGGAGTCGCTTAAAAAAACCAGGGGCAAAGTTGTTTATTTTGTTAATGTAATGACTAAATTTGGAGAGACAAACGGATTTTCCGCAATTGATTTTATCAATGTTGTTTCGGATTACCTTGGAAAGGGAGTTTTGGATTTTGTGGTGATTAACAATAGGAAACCGTCGCCGTCGCGCTTAAGCGCTTATATCAAGGAACAGGCGGAATTCGTGGATTCGGAATTGGCGGGCGTGTGGCTGAAAAAAATTACTCCTTTGGCGGCGGACGTTATCCGGTCCCGTGGTTTTGTCCGGCATGACCCGGAAAAATTGGCGAGGGTCGTGAAGATGATTATATAAATGCGCGATATAAAAATTATTTCCTTTATTAAAAAGGAACTGCGGCGTCAGCAGTCAACCATTAATTTGATAGCTTCAGAAAATTATGCTTCATTGGCAGTGCTTTCAGCTTTAGGTTCGGTGTTATCTAACAAATATTCTGAGGGCTATCCGGGGAAGAGATATTATCCGGGAAATGAATTTTATGACCGGATTGAGGAGTTGGCTAAAGAACGAGCGCTGAAAGCTTTTAATCTTTCCTCAGATGAATGGTCTGTAAATGTCCAGCCCTACTCCGGTTCGCCGGCTAATTTAGCGATTTATTCCGCTTTAATGGAACCGGGTGATATTTTAATGGGAATGAAGCTGGCTTCCGGTGGCCATTTAACCCATGGTCATAAGGTAAATATCTCCGGAAAAATTTACAAAGCTGTTCAATACGGGGTTAATGAAAAAAACAGTTTGATTGACTATGAAGAGATAGAAAAATTGGCTAAGGAATGCAAGCCGAAAGTTATTGTTTCCGGATTATCGGCTTATCCGCGAAAAATTGATTTTAAAAAAATCGGCGGGATTGCCAAGTCTGCGGGCGCGTATCATGTGGCAGACATTTCCCATATTGCCGGGTTGATTGTGGCGGGTTTGCATCAGTCGCCTTTTGAATACAGCGATGTTGTAATGGCGACAACGCATAAAACCTTACGCGGCCCTCGCGGTGCGGTTATTTTTTCACGTAAAGAATTGGCCGAAAAAATAGATAGAGCTGTTTTTCCGGGACTGCAAGGCGGACCGCATAATAATGTGACAGCCGCAAAAGCACTTATGTTTTTTGAGGCGCTTCAGCCGCAATTTAAAAATTATCAAAAGCAGATTATTAAAAATGCAAAAGTTTTGGCGGAAAAACTTAAAAAAACAGGTTTTAAATTATTAACCGGCGGAACAGATAATCATTTGATGTTGATTGACATGAGAAGCGCCGAATTAGACGGTTTAACCGCGGAAAAACTGCTTGAAAAAAATAATATAACGGCTAACCGTAATTCTTTGCCGGATGACACCTCGCCGTTTAAGCCGTCTGGAGTTCGTATAGGCACGCCGGCAGTTACCACTCGTGGAATGAAAGAAAAAGAAATGAAAAAAATTGCAGAGCTTATTTATAAGGCGCTTGTAAAAAAAGAAAACGTTAAAAAAGAAGTCGCGAAACTTTGTAAAAAATTCCCGCTTCCTTATGGAAAAAATTGACGGTAAAAAAATAGCGCAAGAAATTATTGAAAAATTGAAAAAACTTCCAAAGCCGGAAAAAATGCTGGCGGCGGTTTTAGTTGGTTCTACGGGTTCACCGCAAGCGGCGCGGTCTTTAAGTTTTTTGCGGCAAAAAGAAAAAATGGCCGCTGATTTGGGCGTAGCTTACCATCTTTACCAATATGATGATTCAATTATTGAGGCTGATTTAATCAAAGAGATTAAAAAGATTGGTAATGACGGGGAAATCGGCGGGATAATCGTGCAGCTGCCTTTGCCGCCGCATTATAATCGCGACAAGGTTTTGGCGGCTATAAATCCAAAAAAAGATATTGACGCGCTTACTTTGGAAAGCCGGAATTATGTCCAGCCGCTTCCGGTGGAAGTGGTTAAGGATGTGCTGGAATTTACAAATAACAAACTACAGCAGATGACCACGGCGGTAGTGGGCAGGGGATTTTTAGTTGGCAAGCTGATTATTGAATGGCTTGAGAACATGGAAAAACCGTTTGAGTTATTCCATAGCAAAAGCGGTCTGGCCGGATTAAAAAAAGCGGATTTGATAATTACCGGAGTCGGCAAAGGAGGTTTAATTAATCCAAAAATGCTGAAAAAAGGCGCTATAGTGATTGATTTTGGCTATGATTTTGTTGACGGGAAAATAAAAGGTGATTTTGAGCCGTCCGAAGATTTTTCCGGCTGGTATACGCCGACCCCCGGCGGCACCGGCCCTATTTTAGTGGCGGAAATTTTCAAGAATTTTTATA
>CAYHXS010000012.1:9750-11881 GCA_964360665.1 uncultured Candidatus Saccharibacteria bacterium
GTTTTCTTTTTTATTTCTCCCAGGAGTTTTTTGTCTTCTTTCAGTATTTCCACAACTTTATCAAACCCTACCCCTAATTTTTGGCCGTCTAAAGAATAAGTCGCTCCGGATTTAATCACGGCCCCGTGTTTTATGGCGGCATTTAACACGTCTCCTTCATAAGAAATTCCTTCGCCGAACATTATGTCAAATTCCGCTTCGCGAAATGGCGCGGCAACTTTGTTTTTCACCACTTTGGCTTTTACGCGGTTGCCGCCAATGACTTCGCCTTTTTTCACCTGGGCAATGCGGCGAACATCAATGCGGACCGAACAATAAAATTTTAAGGCCCGGCCTCCGGGAGTGGTTTCGGGAGAGCCCCACATTACGCCGATCTTTTCCCGCAACTGATTAATGAAGATAATCAGCGTATTAGATTTGGCGGTAATGGCGGTTAATTTGCGGAGCGCTTGCGACATCATTCTTGCCTGCAGGCCGATAAATTGCGCGCCCATTTCTCCTTCAATTTCCGCTTTCGGGGTAAGCGCCGCAACCGAATCCACCACTACCACGTCAATTATGCCTGATTTTACCAGGCTTTCCAGGATATTTAGCGCCTCTTCTCCGCTATCCGGCTGGGAAATCAGAAGTTCTTTTATTTTTACGCCTAATTTGGCGGCATACTCGGGATCCATGGCGTGTTCGGCGTCAATAAACGCCGCTTTTCCGCCTTTTTTCTGGGCTTGGGCAACGACATTGAGAGCGAGAGTTGTTTTTCCGCTGGATTCCGGACCGTAAATTTCCACAATTCTTCCCCTGGGAAGCCCGCGGACGCCGAGCGCCAAATCCAGAGAAAAAGATCCGGTCGGTATAACGTCAACATTAACTTTTTTTGCGTCTCCAAGCTTCATTATCGCTCCTTCGCCGAATTTTTCCTGCAGCGTTAAAAGAAGTTCGTCTAAGTTTTTATCTTCTTCTTTTTTTTTGTCTTTATCCATTTTTTTATTTTTAATAATTTTGTAATTTAATTACTGGAGTCGCTGGCTGGTACAGAATCTGCCTTTCAACCGTTGTTTCCCGGCCTAAAAATCGCTTCGCTTTTAATTTTATTATGTTGAGTCCGGGCTGTAAAGCGTATTCTTTTGAAAATTCGTTATTTTTTCCGACAAAAATTTCTTCATCATTAACTGTCAGCTTATCTCTTTGTTCCGCTTTGCCTGAAAGGATTATGGTTTCGGAATTTACGCTGATGGTTTCTTCGGCTGGATTGGTAATTGTCAGTTTTGGTTTGCCGGCTAAGCTGGCGGCATTTACTAGAATGTAGATTATTAAAAATGAAATCAGGACGATGGACGCCAGTTTTCTCCGGGAAAGCTGATGAAGCGCGAACCGGTTCATCGGAAGCGTGTCATATTTTCCGGAAGTTTTTCCTTCCAGTTCTTTTTTGTATAAATCCCAAATCTCGTCGTGGTTTAGATGGAGGATACTGGATATTTTTTTGATGTAGCCGTGGACATAAGGCAAGGAAGGCAGTTTGTCTATTTCCATGTTTTGAATCGCCCAGATATAGCGTTCGGAAATGCCGGTCAATTGGGCCAGTTTTTCGTGGTTAACATTCCGCAATTCCAGCGCCTCGTTAAGCAAGGTTTTAAGGTCCTTATGAGCTTCTTCCATAATTAGACTTATTTTATTATATTTTGAACTGGATTGCAAAAAGGCGGAGAACGGATATAATTATAAAAATAATTCTGTATTTGCTCGGGTGGCGAAATGGCATACGCACAGCACTTAAGATGCTGCGCCGCAAGGCATGTGGGTTCGAGTCCCACCCCGAGCACCAGTTAGGAAATTTTAAGCGGTTTTGCAAAATATGGTTCAAGCCGTATTTTTTATTGACTTTTGTTACAAAACCATTTATATTGTATCAATAGTGTTCTTTGTAAAAATTTTTTAGGGGGAGAGCGTGAAACGAGAACAGCGAATTTTTGCTTGGGCTCTTTTTGCCAGTGTGACTATGCATGTTGCGTTGTTTTTTCTTGTGAATTATTTTTGGGGAGGGACGTTTAATTCGGGCGGAGAAGCAAGCGCTAACCGCCAAGGTTTAGGTAACCAGGCAGCTGATGGCCAAAATCACGGTTATGAGGGAATAGAG
>CAYHXS010000013.1:0-2568 GCA_964360665.1 uncultured Candidatus Saccharibacteria bacterium
AATCTCTTCCACCATTCCTGTTTGATGTTATTTTTTAGTTCCACGCCAAGCGGCCCGTAATCCCAGGAATTGGCAAGGCCTCCGTAGATTTCCGAACCAGGAAAAATAAAACCCCGCCGCTTACATAAACTTATTAATTTATCCATCAAATTTTCCATATTATTGCTGCGGCTGAACTACCCCTCCCTGCTGGCCGACCGTAATATCATCCGGCAACGCCGTGGTTATAGCGACATCGTTATTGTTAACTTCTTTTCCGATAAAATCGTCATTAGCTTTTATGGAAACCGGGTCCGTAAGATTCAAATAAGTGCCAACGCTACCCGCTGAAGGCGTTGCTTCAATCTGAAAAATTGCTTCTATCGGAGCGCTGACCACTCCCTGATTCGCCTGCAATTTATCAATTTTCCAAATTATCTCATTGGCAGCGGAATTGTAGCTCGGCAAAGAACCAATGCTGCTTTTTGGTTCGCCGACCATTTTCACATTATCGCCCAACCGGCCGGACACTTCAATATTGGAAACATCCGCGCCAAAATTTTTTATCTGCCAATGGACGGTAAAATTAGTTTTTTGGCCGACTTTAGGAGGAAACGGGCCGGCGTTCAAAAATCCGGAATCGGCATCGCGAAAAAAAGCTTTGGCATCAACAATCAAATTTCCACCGACTTTAGTTTCCAGCATATTCTTGCTTAAAGTTTTTGACGCCTGGACTCCGCCCGGAACAGTCGGGGATTCCATCTCAACATTCGCTTTCAAAATAAAATTTTTGTCACCGAATCTCCTGATGGGATAACTGCTTTTTATTTTGACGGTAAAAGTAACCACGCCAGCGCTCCCGGCCGGAATAAATGCCAAAGCCGGAACATTGTCCGAGCCCCAAATAATCGTATTATCAAAAGAACGCAAAAAGCCATTAGTCTGAACGGCGCTAAAATCAAACATCTCGCCGCTCAGCTTCGCTTGAATCACCGCGTTCTTCAGAGGAATGTCCGTGCCGTTAACGTAGCTAACCGCGTATTGCAAAACATCCCCGAGCTTGGCCGCGTAATCCTGGCTGCCATTCAGACTTATAGCCAAAGCCAGCGGGGAATTGGCAATTTCCAAATGGGCGGAGTTTTCGCTGATTTTATAAATCTCTCCTCCGGAACGCATGGAAAGGCCCGCCTTAAGGTTAAACTTGTCGCCGTTATTGCCGATTACGCTTCCCTTAATAATCAGTTTTCCTTCGGAATTTTTCCGCAAATCTCCCAACAGCCATCGGTCATTATCAATATCCGGCTTAATGGAAGCGGAAACAAAAGAAAAAGCCGGCGGATATTCCATTGCCAGTTCCAAATCGGAAAAATCATTGCCGGAAATATTCTTATAATTTATCGCCAGTTCAAATTCTTCGCCACTAACCACTTTGTCCAAAACCGCCATTTCCATTGATACCCCTGAAGCCTGCGGCCGCACTTCAAGATACTCATTTTTCTCAAAACGCGCCCCCAAAGACGCCGGCGAATAACTGATGGAAGCCGTGATTTTTTTAGCACTGTCATCGGAAGAAAAAACAACAATCGTAAATATTTCTTCTATCAGGCTTCCCGCTCCGACATTGCCGAGATTTTTATTTTCTATATTTTTGGCAACCGGACTGCCGAAAAACGCCGCGCCGTCAGGCAAAGAAAGCGACAAGCGCGCGTCATTAAGAATGGCGCCGGAATTATTGATAAAACTCACCCGCAATTCAAAAGGGGTTCCGTTCAAAATTTCCGTCGGCGCCTCCAGCTTCAAATCCAAACCGCGGGAACTTTGAAAACGCCAAATATAAAATCCGCTTAATGCCGAAACAATAAGTAAAATTATTATCAGTCTGGAAGAAAATTTTGAACTCATAAAATTAAATTATACTGATTAAATCTTTGCCGCCGGAAGCGAACTTGCAATGGCCGCAAACGAAAAAATTATTTTTCGGGAAAAAATACTCCGGCTTCACGCCCTGGCATAATTCGCAAACAGCGTAAGAAATATCAAAACCCAGCAATCTTAAAGCGTCCGCCAGCCGGTAAGATTCTTTTTTGCCGCGGACATCCTCCAAAATTTCCCATAGCCGGCCGTCGGGAACTCCTTCCGGGATGCTTCTGTTTATCAAATCATAAACCTGAAGCGCGTTTTTCAGCTGTCCGGCGTCGGATTTTAATCCGCCGGCGCTATCAATCAAAAGGGCGTCTGTTAAATGGAAGCCGCCGGCATCAAAAACATCTTTCTTGGAAACCAGCCGCACGGTAATCAGATTAAACGGTTCAAGATGCGCCGCCAACTTGGAAACGGATTTTTGGGCGCTGGTCGCTTTAGCGGAAATTTTCCCGTAATCCCTTGTAAATAAAAAAACTCGCCGATCCTGTTCTTTCAGATTTTCCCAGCCCAAAACTATTGCTTCGCTGACGCATTCAATCATATAAAAATTATAAATCAATTTCAAATAAAAATCTCCCTGCTAACCGGCAGAGAGATTTTATTGCACTGTTGGCGGTTGGAAATTTTGCTGTTGTTGCTGAAATTGTTGTTGATACTGTTGTTGGT
>CAYHXS010000013.1:2668-10326 GCA_964360665.1 uncultured Candidatus Saccharibacteria bacterium
GGCGGTTGGAAATTTTGCTGTTGTTGCTGAAATTGTTGTTGATACTGTTGTTGGTATTGTTGCTGATACTGCTGCTGATATTGGTCTGTTGAAGGACTGTTGGTTGGCGGCTGAAAAGAACCCCCGCCCTGCTGGCCTGAAGCCGGAGGCGTATTGCCCTCAAAAAATTGCTTGTCCAAACCCTCTTTATATCCACGTAATTTATCAACCGGGTTTTCCTGCGGCCTGTTCATCATTTCTTTCCTGTCAACAAATTCTTCCGGCCTGTTAAACGACTTCATTTTTCCCTGCGTCTGCCTTTCAGTCTCCTTTTTTATCATTCCCTGAATATCTGATTCTGACGGTCTACCAGAATTTCCCTCTCCTTCAAATCCCGGCGGAGGGCCGCCCGGAAACTTACCGCCAGTGGCGCCGCCTCCAGGAAATTTGCCATCAGTCTCGCCTCCTCCGGGGAATCCTTGCCCGCCATCCGACCCGCCATCCGGCGGACCAAAACCTTCACACTCTTCAGGATTTTCCTGACAAAACTCCGTACATTCCTGCGGCGAGGAACAGCCGCCCGGACCGCTAAATCCTCCGGGACCGCCAGGCCCGCCCTCACTGCCAAAACATTCTCTCATCACTCCCTCCATATTCCGCGAAGGCATACCTGTGCCGGCTTTTAATTTTTCCACCATTTCAGCGCCAAGCTTGCTGCTGAGGCACTCCAATACTTCATCCGACGCTTCAGACAAGGATTCCTGCATCTGTGCCCTGCCTTCCTCCATCCGCTGCGTGTCTTCCTCCGATATCAAATCGTGTTCCTTGGCAAAATTAAGGCAAACCTCTCCATTATCTGGTTCTTCACAAAAAGCCTCGCATTCCTCTTTGCCGCGGCAATTACCCGGCCCTTTGCCGCCGGTTTTTCGCGCCATTTCCAAATCCTTTTCAGACATAAATCCTGCGGCGGCGGCAAACTCCAAACAGCCTTCAAAATTTTCCGGCTGAGAACAATAATCATCGCATGCTTCCCTGCCGCGGCAAGGCGGCGGCTTAGCGCCTTTTTTGATTGCCGCCATAACTTGTTTCGCTTCTTTTAATTCCTGCGCCGACATCAAACCGGCTTCTTCACCAAAAGTAATGCATGATTCAAAATTATCCGGCTCCGAACAATAGGAATCGCAAGCTTTTTTGCCGCGGCAAGGCGGTGCCTTAGCGCCTTTTTTGATTGCCGCCAAAACTTTTTTGGCATCCCCCAACTCATCCGGCGGTATAAGACCGGCGCTTTCGCCAAAAACAATGCAAGCTTCCATATTTTCCGGCTGGCCGCAATAACTATCACATTCTTTCTTGTTCTTGCAATTACCCGGAAATTTTAAACCCTGGGCCAAAGCGGCTTTAACTTTTTTCGCCTCCGCTAATTCATCCGGCGGCATAATATCGTTTTCTTCGGCAAAGGAAACGCACGCGTCAATATTATCCATATTATCGCAATATTTTTCGCAGGAATCTTTAGAAGTGCAGTTACCCGGCCCATTAAATCCAGCCGCGCCGAATTTTCTCGCGATTTTAATTTCTTTTTCAGAAAGAAGATCGTGTTTCTCGGCAAAATTCAAACAAGCGCTTGTATTTTTGGGGTCGTCGCAAAATTTACTGCAATCGGTTTTATTTTTGCAATTTCCCAATCCTGACACCGGATAATCAATTTTCGGCTCTTTTTCAGCCTTTGTTTCTTCCTCTTCGGCTGGCGCTGACGGCGCGGGAACCTCGGGCTGCGTCACAGCCGGAGCTGGCGCTGCTTCTTCAGCTGCTTCCGTTGTAAATCTCACGCCTGATGTCAAACCATCTTTTGGCGGCGCAATATGAAACTCATCGCGATTATCTTTACAATCAACAACCATGCCCTCCATAAAAGGAGTAAAATCCCCAGGGTCATCAAAAATTACATTATCCAATTTTCGGGAAGTCGGGCAATTTTTAAGCTCGGTGCCGTAAGGGAACTTAACGGGCGACTTAAGGGAAAATTCTTTTATTCCCTGCGCGTCCTTAATAGTAACCGTAAAAAGACCGCTGGATTCTTTTTTCAATGAAATAGAAGAATTGCGGGTGGAAGATTGCGCTTGAGCTTGCAATACAAACGAGGCGCTGAGCAAAACAGCGGCCGCCAGAATGCCAATGCCGATAAAATATTTTTTCATTTATTCAAAAGGATTTTTATACACGTCTTTAAAAGGATTAGCCTTATTAACCGGATTCAAATCAGGAAGCTTTTCCCCGAACGGATTGCTGGGAGCAACAACTTCCGGCGTCACTACTTGGCCGGCTGATTTAACGGCTTTTTCTTCCGGCGTAAGCGGCTGTTCCGCTTTAATTACAAACCAATAATAAGCTCCTCCGCCAACGAGCGCCGCCGCCAAAACAGCAATTAAAATCCAAACTAATTTATTCATGCTTATTAATTATAGTATAACAAATCCACCGGAAGTATCGCAGATTTTATTGTTAATAACTTTTGGCTTAACCCTTTTAACGCCGCCCGGCCAGCCACCGCCAAACCAGGGAAAACGCGAACAAAACAGTTCCCGTTAAAATGAAAATCGGTCCCGGCGCGTAGCCATAGTTTCCGGAAACATAAACGCCGATAACAGCGGAAAGAACGCCGAAAAATACGCTCAAACCCATGAATCCACGCAAGCTCCTGGCAATGTTTTTTCCAGCCGCCGCCGGAATAATAATCAAAGCGCCCATTAAAAGCGCGCCGACGAATTTTATTCCCAAAGCCACGCCCAAAGCGAATAACGACAAATAAATAAATTCCAGCTGCTTTGAATTTACGCCGACTGACTGCGCCAGTTCCTGTGAAACCATGTGCAGGGCTAATTTTTTATGGATTACCAGCAGAACAATAATTAAAAACAAAGAGAGTAAAACCGAGATAACAGCGTCATTCGCCGTCAGTTTGGAAATATCGCCGAAAAGCGCTTCCAAAAGATCAAACTCCGGCAGCAGGAGCGCTCCAACCGCGAGCGAAGCGGTAAAAAGAACCCCGACAATGGTTTCCACGGCCAGACGGCTGTAATATTCCAGTACCCAAATCGCCAGAACCGCCAAAAGCAAAAAAGCCAACCCGCCGTAAAAAGGATTAATGTCCAGCAAAATGGCCAAGGCAACTCCGGGAAGCGCCACGTGTGAAAGCGCGTCCCCCACCAAAGACATTCTTTTCAATATCGCAAAAACCCCAAGCAAGCTGGCGGCGGCTGAAACGAAAATCCCTACTATGAGCTGCGGGAATAACTGTTCCATTTATTTTTGATGATGAGAATTATGTTTTTCTTCAAAATGATGGAAAAATGTCCGTTCTCCCCCGTATAGTTTCCGCATTTGTTCCGGGCCCAGCATCTCCTGCGGCGGACCGAAACAAACCATCTGCCGGTTAAGGCATAAAACTTGTTTCGCGTGCCGGTAAACAATATTCAAATCATGGGAAATTAAAATAATGGTCAAATTGTATTTATCCTGCAAATGGTGGAGAAGATTATAAATGGATTCCTGTCCGCGGACATCAATATCGGCCGTTGGCTCGTCAAAAAGCAAAACCTCCGGCTTTCCTAAAAGCGCCCAGGCAATTAAAATCCTCTGCCGCTGGCCAACGGAAATTTCACCAAGACCGGAATCCAAAATTTCCTCTGGCAAAAGGACTGAACGCACTGCTTCTTCCGCGGTTTTTTCAGAAAAATCATCCGCTTGCCGCAGATGTAAAAATTCCCGGACCGTCAAAGGAACATCGGTTTCTATTTCCATCCGCTGGGGAACATAGCCTATTTTTACGCCCTTTTGCCAAATGATTTCTCCATGGTACGGAATTATTCCCAAAAGCGCCTTAAATAAAGTGGTTTTCCCCGCGCCATTCGGCCCGATAATAGCCAGAACATCCCCCTTTTCCACCTCAAAACTGATATCGTCTATAATAGTAGCTTGGTTTATTGCCACGCCGAGATTGCGCACGCTTAAAATTGTTTTTTTATCCGCTTCTTTCATGAATGATATACTTATTATACCCGATTTTATTAACAAACCTATTCTGATTCAATTATGAAAGCGATGGGAATGCTTTTAATTCAATATCTGATTATCTGGCAGCCGCTCGGCTACATTCTCACTTTCCTCGGAATGATATTTGAAGGCGAAACCGTTCTTTTCATTGCCGCTTTCCTGTCCCATATGGGCGTGTTCAACCCTTTTATTTTATTTCCTGTTGCTTTATGGGGAGTTATTCTGGGAGATAGCTTATGGTTTTCCTTGGGAAAAAAATTCCGAAACTCCCCTAATTTTTTAAATAAATGGTCTGAAAAAGTCGCCCAGCCGTTTGATAAACATCTTCTTAAGAATCCGCTTCGCACAATTCTCATCGCAAAATTCACTTACGGCATCGGCCATGCGATTTTCTTTCGCGCCGGAGCCCTACAAATGAAATGGGCGAAAATTGAGCAATATGACATCCTCGCTACGCTTCCTTGGATGGTTATCATCGGAAGTTTGGGCTATTTTTCCAGCGCTTCTTTATCTTACCTGAAACATTATCTTCGCTATGGCGAGGTAGCGCTATTAATCGGATTAATTTTATTCCTTACGCTACAGCATTTTATCGCGAAAAAATCCCAAAAAGAACTCTAACTATATACTATATATATGTAGTGCATCCCCTGGGGGTCGAACCCAGAACCTTATCCTTAAGAGGGATCTGCTCTGCCAGTTGAGCTAGGGATGCAATTTGTTATTCTATTTATTTTTACCACATCAAGGGTATTTTTTTCAATCTTTACCTCCTTATACTTGCCATGGCAAGTATAAGGAGGTGGGTATGTATTGATATTCCCATAAAGCTGATATAATATATACACGATTTATGGCTGAAGCATCGCTTTCAACTGAATTAAGCGCCCTTCCCGGAGTCGGGCCGAAATTTATCGCCAAACTGCAGAAGCTCGGCATCCGCACCGTTGAGAACCTACTTTGGCACTTCCCTTTTCGCTACGAAGATTACTCCAAAATCGTCCCTATCGGAGAACTGCAGATTGACCAACCAGTCACCATCCAGGGAATGATAAGCCAGATTTTCACCCGCCGGACCTGGCAAAAACATCTGCTTATCACCGAAGCCATAATTGTTGATGAAACCGGCGGCATTAAAGCCGTCTGGTTCAACCAGCCCTACATCACCAACATTCTTAAAGAAAAACATTATTACAATTTCGCCGGAAAAATAACCAAATCCAAACGGGAGATTTATCTTGCCAGCCCGTCTTACGAACCGATTGATTTTTACCGCAAAGGCGAAACCAAGCACACTGCCGGGCTTATTCCGATTTATCCGGAAACCCGCGGCCTGACTTCCAAAGGCCTACGCTTTCTGATAAAGCCGATTTTAAAAACTCTGGAGACGCTTCCCGACCCGATACCGGAAGAAATTCGGAAAGAACATCATCTGCCAAATTTAAATCTGTCTCTTAAAAGAATTCACTTTCCCCTTCAAGTCGCTGACGCCGAAGCCGCCAAAAAAAGATTCGCCTTTGAAAATTTACTACTGCTCCAATTAAATAACCTTAAAATAAAATCCAAACTGGCGCAGGAAAAATCCGCGGCGCTCCAAATCCAGGAAAAAGAACTGGAAAAAATAATTCAGTCGCTTCCGTTCCAACTCACGCCGTCGCAAAAATCCAGCCTACAGGAAATAGCCAATGACCTTCAAAAACCGCATCCTATGAACCGGCTTCTCCAGGGAGATGTCGGCTCGGGAAAAACCGTGATTGCCGCCATTGCCGCCATTTTAACCGCAAAAAATAATCTGCAGGCCGCTTTTATGGCGCCGACTGAAGTCCTGGCTGGCCAGCATTACCGGACCATCCTGAAAACTTTTCCAGAATTCAGCAAAGGCGTGGCTCTTTTAACTGCCGGGAAAACAGAATTATCTTTCGGGAAACCGCTTGCCCAAAAAATATCCAAAACCAAACTACTGAAAGAAATCAGCGGCGGAAACATCAAAATCGTCATTGGAACGCATGCCATTATCCAAAAAAATATAAAATTCCGGAATCTCGGTTTGGCGATAGTTGATGAACAGCACCGCTTTGGCGTGGCGCAGCGCGCCCAACTGCTGCGCCTCAATACGGATTCCCCGGCAATTCTCCCTCACTTTTTAAGCATGAGTGCCACGCCGATTCCCCGCACGCTTTCGCTCACGGTTTTCGGCGATCTTGACCTTTCCACCATCACCGAACTGCCGGCCGGACGCAAAGAAATAATCACTAAAATCGTGGCGCCGGAAAACCGGAAAAAAGCCTACGATTTTATCCGCGAACAAATAAAAAAGGGCCGCCAGGCATTTGTAATTTGCCCGCGCATCGCGCCCGGGGAGGTGAAAGAAGGCGAGATTTTAACCGATGCCAAGAAAAAAGCTCTTGAATTAAAATCAGTAACGGAAGAATTTGAAAAATTATCCAAAAAAACTTTCCCGGACCTCCGCGTTGCCATGCTCCACGGAAAAATAAAAAGCAAGGAAAAAGACGAGGTAATGAAAAATTTTCAGGATAAAAAATACGATGTCCTTGTTTCCACTTCCGTGATTGAAGTCGGCGTGGATGTGCCCAATGCAACAATAATGATGATTGAAGGCACGGATCGTTTCGGGCTAGCACAGCTTTACCAATTCCGCGGGCGGGTCGGCCGGGGCGAACACCAGTCTTTCTGCCTGCTTTTCACCGATTCCAATTCGGATGGCGTGCAAAAAAGATTGAATTTCCTTTTGACCGCTAAAAATGGGTTTGAGCTGGCGGAAAAAGATTTACAACTCCGCGGCCCCGGGCAATTTCTCGGTGAAAGCCAAACCGGACTGCCGGATGTCGCTATGGACGCGCTCCAAGATATTTTATTGGTCAAAGCCAGCCAAGACGCCGCCAAAAAACTGCTGACTGGCGATATTGAACTTTCTTCCCACCCATTGCTCGCGAAAAAACTCCAGGAATTCCAAACATCTCTCCATTTAGAATAATTTCACATCATCCTAATGATGCTAATTAAAATACAAATCCCTAAAAAACGGATTTAATTTTTTTTATTATTATTTTTTTTATTTTAAAAATACTTATATATTTCTGCGCCTATTAATAGGCGCAGAAATAATTTAATGCTATAAAATACTTTCTGCTCCTTTATATTTCCCAAGAAGCGGTTTTCGCCTTTTCTTCCTACAATCTTTGATTATAGAATATACTCTTTTTCGGTTTGGATTTCTCCCATATCCTCTGCCGCTAAGTATATCTATAACATTACTGATTGTTCCGTTAGAAATACTTAATATTTCTTTAATCTCACGGTATTTCTTCCCTTGATTTATCAATTTAATGACCGTCATTCTTCTAAAAAGGAGATTTTTCTCATCAGCGGTCATAAGCCGATTTAATAAATTATCCAAACTTGCATTAGAATTCACGCTTTTAAATTCTTTTAATAAATCCTCACGAATTTCCTTCTCAAGAAGTTTATTTGATTCTATATTTTTATTTGATATTCTCGCCATATCAAAATACTACATTTTAAAAACTATAAAATCAACTGCGCCTATTAATAGGCGCAAAGACTCATAATAAATACCGCTTTAAGAAAAGACTCATAATAAATAC
>CAYHXS010000013.1:10426-11661 GCA_964360665.1 uncultured Candidatus Saccharibacteria bacterium
GCTTTAAGAAAAGACTCATAATAAATACTGCTTTAAGAAACGATCTATGGTAAAAACATTAAAGCCCCTTGCTCCTATTAATAGGAGCAAGGAGAAGGAAGAGGAAAAAGAAAAAAAGGTTTATTATTGCCCGGTCGTCGTAGCGGTTGTCGTCGTAGCGGTTGTCGTGGCTGCTCCTATTGATAGGAGCAAGGAATCAATGACAGTTACGGTTCGGGGGGCAGTGCCAATATTGCCAGCGAAATCAGTAGCGGTATATACAATAGTATGCGTGTCGGCAACGCCAGTATCAATTTGAGGCAAATCCCGCCCGCCGTTGCCGGTTTCTGTGCCATCTACTTTATAATAAATGCCTAAATTATCGTTAACATTATCTGTTACTGTCGCGCCGGGATCTACCCAAGCAGTTCCTTTTTCAATCTCAATTATACTTAAGCCGTTTAAGGTAATAATTGGGGATTCAATGTCAGCAGAAAGCGTAGTTGTTGCAGTGGTAGAAGTAGCGCTCTCCCCTATAAGACTTGCGCCGCAACCACCTAAAGTTTTTTCAAATTCGCCATTAGCTATCACTACACAATAAATACTGCCGGTTAACCGATCTTTCAATTCCAATTGATCCGTGATAATTTTTTGAGCGGTAATTTTTTCCGCAACCAACTCTTTCAATCTCACCAATCCATCGGAAACAAACACCTTCATGCTTTCCAGCCAACCTTTTACAATATCAATAACCAAAGACAATAAGTTTTGCCCGCCTTCAATAACCGGAGCTAAAGATGTGGCATTGAGAATATCCGGTCCGAGCCAATAACCCAAATTCGTAAACGTCAGAACTTTACCCCCGTTTTCCGCCGTGTAGCCGTTATAATTTTCCAAGGCATAGCCGACTATTTTCCCGGATACCGTCGCTTTTTTACCGACACCCGGAACGGAAGAAATAGCGATTGGGTCGTTTACTTTGATATCCCCTCCTTCAAGATTCACTTTTACCGGAATTCTGCCGCCCAAAGCCACCGGCCGGGTCTCGGTATTCAAAGTCATGCCAGTGGTATCGCCGAGAACCACGCCCGGATTAGTGGAAATCGCGCCGATAATTTTTCCTTGATTTTCCAGAGTTGCCTTAACTAAAGAGGCAGTCAGTAATTCTGCCATGGCCTCATCATCCTCATTTTTATTATTTTTTGATTTTAGCGCGTTCCGTTCCCCAATCTGCGCCGAGGATAATTCAGTAGCCA
>CAYHXS010000014.1:0-11660 GCA_964360665.1 uncultured Candidatus Saccharibacteria bacterium
CTCTGCCTGCGTTTCGTGCGGCAACTGCCGGAGGCGCATCAGCTTGGTATCGCTGAAAGCGATTGATGCGCCGAGGCGTAGGCAGCGCACCGCGCTGGCGGGGTGAATGCCGGTGCCGTCAGAAATGCAGGCGGAGCTCATGATATTGTCCACAAAAAAGAAAAATAAAAATCCAATATAGGCTTCCCCCAAAATACCAAAACTACCGCTCCCGAAACCAGGAATGGCCCAAACGGCACAACATCCTTCATTCCTTTAAGGCGCCGAATAAGTAAAAAAATACTGGCCAAAGAACCGATTATGAAGGAAAGCGCCAGCAATAAAACAATATCCGGCCAGCCGAACAAAAATCCGAGCGCGCCCGCCAATTTCAAATCGCCGATGCCCATACCCTTGCCCCGCGTTATCGCGACAATCAAGCCGATTATCAGCGCGCCAGCGGCCAGACCAGTCAAATGATTGATAAAAACATTTTGCCTCAAACCGAACAATAGCGCGTAATTCCCCAAAAATGACCCCTGAAGTTCGCCGAAGGTCCCGTAAAAATATTCCCAGCCGACACGCAGCGCTCCCAAACCAACTAAAACGAGATTTAATTCGTCCGGAATTATGTAAAGCCGGTAATCCACAGCCGCTATCAGTAAAAATACCAAAAATGCCGCGAGCCAAATCCAACCCTCAATTCCCGCAAAATAAAGCGGCAATAAAAATATCAAACCGCTTAAAAATTCCACCAGAGGATATTGCCGGGAAATTCCGGCGCCGCAATTTCGGCATCGCCCTTTTTGAATTAAAAAACTCACCAGAGGAATCAATTCATGCCACGAAAGTGTTGCTCCGCAATTCCGGCAATGAGACCGGCCGCGCCAATTGCTTAAGCGGAAAAGCGAATGTTCCGGAGAATACCGGAAAATAACAACATTCAAAAAACTCCCGATAACAAGACCGAGAACGAAAAGAAAAAGAATCGGCATTACTTAAAAGGAAACGCAGTAAAAAGACGGGGCACAGCTAGTAACGGTTCCTGTATAATTACTCACTACCGCTTCCTGATTACTGTCGTTGAAAATGACGTCGCCAGCCGCAGAATCCAGACGAGCGGCTAAAATATACCCCTGTTTGTCCGCGGTCATGTAACTGTAAAAATAATTCGCGGCGCTGGCCGGATCTTTGGGCAATTTGGTAATACCGATGCTAGCTGTCAACAAATCATTCAAAGTATTCGGGTATTGGTTATTGCGCGCGTAATAAAGCTCCACGCCATTTTGAAGAGATTTCAAATCCGTGACCCGGCGCGCGTCCCGTCCGCGGGAACGGAAACCACCCAAGCCAACCAAAACCACCGACGCCAAAAGGCCGATAATGGAAACAACGATTAATATTTCAATTAAAGTAAAACCGGTTTTAGGCTTAAAAACTTTTAACATAATTTTAATTTTAATCTTAATTTATTATAACATATCATTTTTAAAATGTCTGCGCCAAGTTGTAAATCGGGATAAGGACTGCCGCGAAAAGAACGCCGATTAAAATTCCGATTCCCACCATCATTGCCGGCTGTATAAGGTCAACCAAATTGGTCAGGGAATTATCCACTTCCCTGGTATAAAAAGATGAAACGCGGGTAAGCAAAGATTCCAGTTTCCCGGTCGCCTCGCCCACTGCCACCATCTGGCTGACCAAAAGCGGAAAATAATTTTCGTACTGCGCCAGCGCCTGGGACATCAGCTGTCCGCCGCGTACCGCCTCGGAAACCTCATGCAGAACATCACGATAAATAGCGCTGCCAATAGTTTGGCCGGAAATTTCCAGCGCCTGCGCGATCGGTATGCCGCCGCGGATTAAAACCCCGGCTGATTCGGCGAACCGTGCCACGTATACTTTTCTGTATAAATCTCCAACAATCGGCAAACGGACGCGCAATTCATCCAAAACGATTTTTCCTTCCGCAGTGGTAAAATAATCAATTGCTACCGCGATTGCCACCGCCAAAATGAACAGTATCGCCACCCACCACTCGGCGACAAATTGTCCGCTGCCCAGCAAAACCCTGGTAATCGCCGGCATTTGAACATTAGATTCTTCAAAAATCGGCGCCAGCTGCGGAAAAACAACGCCCACCATTATTCCCACCACCACCCCAAACAAAATCAGAACAATTACGGGATACACCAAAGCATTTCTCACTTTACCCAGCATCCCGACTTCTTTTTCCAGATAATCAGCCATAAAGCTCATAACCTCGTCAAGCTTTCCGGTAACTTCCGCCGAACGGATCATGCTGACGTAAAAATCGGAAAAAACGTTTTTATGCCTGTCCATTGCCTGCGAAAGCGATAGGCCCGAATCAATATCCGATGAAAGCTCGGACACGGCCTCGCGCAAAAGAACATTATGCGTCTGCTTATAAATATTTTTCAAAGAATCCGCCAAAGAAATTTTCGCTTCCAGCAAAGTGGAAAGCTGGCGGGTAAAAATCATCAAATCCGCCGGTTTGATGCGGTTCAGCAAATTCAGCATCCGCTCATACCAGCGCGGCGCCTCGGCGGAAGTTATATTCAAAACAAAAAGTTCATGGCTGATCAAAGAATTGGTTGCTATTTCCCGATTTACCGATTCCACAAATCCGGTCTGCAACTCCCCTTGTTTGGTTCTGGCAGTATAATGGAATTTCATATTAGATTCTTTCCAATAAAATTCTTAATTCTCCCGGATTCAGCGAATAAAGTTCGGCGTTTTCCAAAGAAATTTCTTTTCTCCGCACCAGATCAATCAAAGAGCGGTTCAGGGTCAGCATTCCTTCCTGCATACTGGTTTCAATGACCAAATCAATCTGATAAGTTTTCCGTTCCCGGATTAAATTGCGGATAGCGGCGTTGACCAGCATAATTTCGCAAGCCGGAATCCGGCCGCCGTCAATGCGCGGAATCAGGCGTTCGGAAATAATCCCGACCAAAGTGGAAGCAAGCTGGGAAACTACTTGACCCTGCTGATCAGCCGGAAAACTGTCAATAATTCTGTCAATAGTCTGCGACGCCGAGTTGGTGTGCAAAGTGGAAAAGACCAAATGCCCGGTTTCCGAGGCTGTCATGGCAGTGGCGATAGATTCTTTATCGCGCATTTCTCCAATCATTACAACATCCGGGTCCTGGCGCAATAAAGTGCGAAGAGCGTCATGAAAAGTCGGCGTGTCTATTCCCACTTCCCTTTGGGAAACAATACAGCGGTCCTGGGTAAACAGATATTCAATCGGGTCTTCAACGGTAATCACGTGATCGCTTCGCTGATGATTGATTTCGTCCAAAATGGACGCCAAAGTGGTTGACTTGCCGTGGCCAGCCGGCCCCACGACCAGAACAAATCCCTGGGACAATCTCGCAAAATCATGGAGTATCGGCGGCAAAATCAGCTCTTCAATTGTTTTTATCTGCGCCGGAATAAGGCGCAAAGCCGCGGCCATGTACCCGCGCTGAAAAAAAACATTAACCCGGAACCGCGCCTTGTCTTCAAAGGCATACGCGAAATCCAATTGCCTGTCTTTAAAAAAAGTAATTTTTTGCTCCGGCGCCAGCAAAGCGTCCACCAATCCCTCCATTATTTCCGGAGTGACTATGGTTTCTTTTTGGAGCGCGATTAAAACGCCGTCAATCCTCAGAGTCGGGCGCCGGCCCACTGCCAAATGAAGGTCGGAGGCGTTCTGTTTGGCAGTGACAAGCAGGAATTCATTCAGTTTTGATTTATAAGAATTTATTTGTTCCGGCATACATTATAATTATACCTTAAAATTCGGTTGTTTCCCTCAACACCTCCTCAATACTCACCAGCCCCTCCAGCGCTTTTGAAATACCATCCTGCCGCAAACTGACCATGCCCTGCCTTTTAGCTTCCTCGGAGATTTTTTGTTCAGTTATTCCGGTGTTGATAATATTCTTTAGCTCAGGCGTCATTTTTAAAACTTCAAAAAGAGCGATGCGGCCGACAATGCCGCGGCCTTTACAGGTTTTACATCCGGCCGCGTGATATATTTTAATTTCTTTGGCCTTCGGCGCTTCTTTTTCTATTATTGCTTTTATTTCCGCGGGCGGAGTTTCAGATTTTTTGCAATCCGGGCACAATTTGGAAACCAATCTTTGCGCCGCCATAACGTTCAAAGAAGACGGCAGTAAAAAGCTGTCTACTTTCATATCCATCAGGCGAGGAATCACGCCGGCGGCATTGTTGGTGTGCAAAGTGGAAAGCACTATGTGACCAGTCAGGGCGGCGTGAATAGTCAGCTGGGCAGTTTCCACGTCGCGGACCTCGCCGACCATTATCACGTCCGGGTCTTGCCGCAAAATCTGCCGCAATCCCGAAGCAAAATCATATCCGATTTCCGGCCGCACCTGCGACTGGTTAACGCCGTCAATAAAATATTCCACCGGGTCTTCCAAGCTCACCAAATTAACGTCTTCCTGATTTAAAATCTGCAAAAGGGCGTAAAGCGTAGTGGTTTTACCGGAACCGGTCGGGCCGGTAATCAAAACAAGGCCGTAGGGCTTTTCAATCGCTTCTTTCATTATGGAAGCGCTGTGGCCGGTCAAGCCCAGATCATCCAGAGTTTTCAGCCCGATAGATGAATCCAAAACGCGGATTGCTACTTTTTCCCCGGCCGGAGTCGGAAAAGTGGCAACGCGGAAATCAATATCCCGCCCAAAAACAATTGTACGGAAACGCCCGTCTTGCGGCATGCGCGTTTCATCCAATTTCAAATTAGCCAGCACTTTGACTCTGGAAACAATCGGCTGGGTCAATTCCACCGGCATCCGCGCCATTTCTTTCAAATCGCCGTCAACGCGGAACCGAACCCGCAAGGCGGCACGCTCCGGTTCAATATGGATATCCGACGCTTTCAAATTCACCGCCTCTTTCAAGGTAGAAGCCACTAAACGGATTATAGGCGCCTCTTCCGCCACTGCCACGCCCGCCTCCAGTTGAATCAGCCTTTCGCTTGACAGCCCGCCGCTTTTCCCCGGCCGGACATTAAGCGAACGCGCCGCTTCATCAATTATGTCTTTATAAGGAGAATATTTCTGAAGAATCAAATCAAAATCTCCGGGCGTGACAAGATAAACGCCGAGATTTATTTTTTGCTGTTTGGCGACAAAACGGAGCGCTTCCTGCGCCTGCGGATCCTGCGGACTAATCATTCCCACCACCAGCATGTCTTTTGTTTTTTCTATCGGAACAACTTTGTAAGTTCGGGCAGTCTCTTCCGGGATATTGGAAATCAATTCCTTGGTTATTTCCTCAATGTCTATTTTCTTGTAAGGGATTTTCAGGACTTTGCTCTTTATCCTGGCAACGTCTTCCTCGGCAACAGTCCGCCGGTCATAAATTATTTCTTCGGCCGATTTACCCAACAAAGCGGCGTCTTTCAAAATTTTTTGCGCCGCTTCTTCGGATAAAAGCCCTGAGGATATTAAATTTTCCAGAAGCTGTTTATCGTCCATCTATTAAAATATTAAAATTTTGCGAACGGGTTGTCACGGCCAGATTCGCCCTTTGAAGATTCGCCCGTATAACGGCGGAGCGACCGGAAAACTTCGCTGTTTACCACTACCGAAGGGTCAAATTCTACCCGCGAAAGCTCGGAGGTGGTTTTGACTGACGACGGAACTATCACTTCAATAACCGGCACCGGAACAAAAAACAAATAGTATACCGCGACGGCCAGCACAACCAGAATAACCACTACCGTCAGCAATGCTTTCCAGTTAAATCTGCTTTCTTGTTCAAAAGTAATTGCCATAGATTTATTTAACTTGATAATAAGTGTCAACCGCCAAAGTATAAGAAAACAGATTCTGTTCGGCTTTTCCCACCTGATCTATTTTCAAAGTTTTAACGTCCATCACTTTTATATTTTTTTCCAATTCTCCCAAAAATGTCTTCAAGCCTTCATAGGTCCCAAAGATTTTCAGGTTAACCTTTAAAGTTCCCACGCCTTTTACAAATGAAAGTTTTATCGTAGACGGCTTAATCGGAAGATAAGCGATTCCAAGCGATTGGACAGTCAGGCCGCTGAAATTGGTAAGCGCGTTAATCTGCGCCACCACATCAGAAACCGCTTCCTCCTGCGGCAAAGCCAGTGATAAAGTATCGCCTAGTTTTGCCACTCCCTGATACTGGGAAATCAGATTACGCACCTGGCCAATGGCATTGGTCTCATCTTCCAAAGCCGTTGACTTGGAAGCCAGCTGGCCACGAAGGCCGCTGATTGCCGCGTATTCCGGCCGGATTAAAACCGTAAAAACTACCAGCGCCATTACCAAAAGCCCGGCGGAAACTAAAATGCTTAACGCTCTTTTGGTGGTGGCTTTCATTTCAATGCCGCTTCTTTTAATTTTAAAATTACCTTGAACTGCACATTATTGTCACTGCCCAATTGGGACTGATTCAAAAAATAACTTGCCACCAAAGGCGAACGCCGGAAAGATTCCAGCTGTTCCGACAAAACCTGATAATCGTCGGCAGCGCCGTCCAGTTCCAATTCCCGCTCGGCAGTTTTCAAATTAGCTGTCGCGTAATAAACTTTTTTATTGGTCACTGATTCCAAAAACGGAAAAATTTTTGAACTGGCAACATGATTATCCAGAAGATTTTTCAAATTAACTATTTGGGAATAAAACCGCGCAAATTGGTCGCGCTCGTCAGCGGAAACGCTTTCCGCCAGCTGATTAATCGCCTGATCTTGTTCGGCAATTTTATTAATCAAATACGGTTCATACCCGAAAACCATGCCCGCGTAAACAAATATGCTGGCGGCAAAAACAATAAGAGACACGGAGAAAAAGCGCCAAGGCCAGCCAATCGGCAGGTGTTCCGTTTCAAACTGATTTAATGGATTTTGAATAAATTGTTGAGGCACTATTTGTTTTTATTAAATTTCTATTGGTTAAACGGTTTCATGCCAAGACCGATGGCCACGGAAAACTGCGTTCCCAATTCGCTGACCAGCGGCTCAATTGACGAAGGATAACTTAACTGGGAAAAAGGCGCGGCTTTTCTTACGGGTAAACCTAGTTGGTCTTTGATGTAATCAACCACTCCCAGTAAATTAGCTCCACCTCCGGAAACAATCACGCTCTCCACCTTATCATTATACCCTTTTTCGTAATTATTTTTTACCCGCCTGGCTTCACTTATTATAACATCTAAAATAGGAAGCATTAATGTGGATAATTCATACTCGCCGCCCGTGCCTTTAAGGCCGCGGAGTTTTTTCAAATCTTCCGCCCTTTGCGGCCGGATATTAAGCCCCGCGGCAATAGTTTGTGTCAGGGAACCGCCGGCAAAATCCGTCTGACCGGAAAATTTCAGCAAACCGCCGCGGGCAACGGAAATGGACGTGGAACGCGAGCCCATATCCAAAATCAAAACATTCTGGTCAATCCCCTTGGTCAGCGCCCGCGCCAAACTCAATCCTTCAACCTCTAAAGCAATAAGATTTAATCCGGCCAAAGAAAATATATTTTTATATTTCGCAATTTGTTCATTAGGAACGGAAACCAGGAGCACCTGCTGCAAAATCCCGCCCTGCGGGTCCTGGCGCTGGCCAACTTTTATCCAATCAATGGTTATCGCGGAAATCGGCAAAGGAATGTACTGCTTTGCCTGAAACTGCATTGCTTTAGAAGTATCTTCAGCGGACATCATGGGAATTTCCAAAAGCGTTATAAAAGCGGAAAAAGCGGGCAAAGAGGCAATCGCGTCCGTTGATTTTATTTCGCTGTTCTTGATTAAAATTTTAATAAGTTCGGCAGTTTCATGGTCCAGCATTTTCAAAGTGCTGGTCTGAATGGCGTTATTCAACCGTTCCAAATGGCCGTAACTTTCCAAAAATCCGTAATTAATCAGCTGAGGCAGAGTGTTTAATTTTTCAATTTCCACCGCCTTTATGGAAGTGGTGCCGATATCAATGCCAACATAGCCTTTGGAGCCGAAAATTCTTTTTAAGAAATTGAATTTCATGTAAAATTTACTTGACGATTTATATGTTTTATTATATCAGATATGGAATATCTTATAAAATTGAAAGAAGCGGTTTTGGACATCATTTTTCCGCCAGTCTGCCTCTATTGCTCCGCGAACCTCATTGCCAAAGAAAAAGAAATGGGTTTTTGCGATAATTGCCTTTCCAAAATCGTTATTCACACGGCTCTTTTCTGCCCGGTCTGCAAAGCGCGCGTTCCGGAAACAAAAAAAATCTGCCACAAAGACTCCCCCTTCCTCCTTGGCGCGGCAACCGAATACAACGGCTTAACCAAGGCCATAATCCACCAATTCAAATACAAAAAATGGACAAAAATTTCCTCTTTGGCAGGGCGGTTCTTAATTCATTATTTCAACCGGCTCGGTCCGCTGAATTTTCAAAACTTTTCCTTCGCGCCGATACCGCTCCATCCCAAAAAGAAAAAAGAACGGGGCTTTAATCAATCAGAACTACTGGGAAAAATACTCGCGGAAAAATATAATCTGCCACTGCTAACCGGAGTTTTAAGCCGCGACAAAGAAACCAAACCGCAAGCGGGATTAAAAGATTGGCAGGTACGCCGGCAAAATCTCCAAAACGCTTTTTCCGTTGCCTTGCCGGACCAAATTAAAAATAAAAATATCATCCTGATTGATGATATTTACACTTCCGGCGCCACTGCCCAAGACGCGGCGCGCGCGCTCCGCCAAGCCGGCGCCAAAAAAATTATCGTTCTGGTTTTCGCAAAAGCTTAATTTTTCCTGAATTCAAACCACTCCACTGTTTTTTTTAGCCCATTCTCAAAAGAAACAACGGGCCGATAGCCAAACCGATTTTTCGCTTTTGAAATATCGGCGTGCGTATGGCGGACATCGCCCAACCGCGCCGGCCGCAATTCCAACAAAATTTTTTTGCCGGTATATTTTTCAATCAGCTTCTTCACTTCCAGCAAAGAAGTCCGTTCGCCGTGCGCGATATTAAAAACTTCCCCGTTGAAATTTTTTACGGACTTCATCGCCAAAATATTCGCTTGAATCACGTTGTCTATATAACAAAAATCCCGCGACTGCTTTCCGTCGCCCTCCATGAAAGCTTTTTTCTTTTTAGAAAAATACAGCGCTTCCAGCCACGCGGAAATAACAGTTGAATACGGCGAATCGCCGTACTGTCCCGGACCAAAAACATTGAAATAGCGGAGCGAGACCGTGTCCAGTCCGAGCAGCTCGCTGAAATTCCGGCAGAATAATTCACCGGCATATTTTTGAACGGCATAAGGGGATTTCGGGTCAGGACAATTTTCCGATTCCTTGGTCGGCAGTTTTTTCGCTCCGCCGTAAGCCGCGGACGAAGCGGAATAAATAAATCTTTTTGTTTTATATTTTTTTGCTGCCTCCAAAAACGCGACTGTACCGATAATATTCGCCTCGCTGGTTTCTCTCGGATGTTCCACGGAATAGGAAACTCTCGGAAGCGCGGCAAAATGAAAAACATACTCCGGCAGGTATTTTCCGAATATTTTTTCAACTAATTTTTTATCCAAAATTGACCCCTTAAAAAAAATGAAACTTTTTTTACCCTGAGCCCCTCGAAGTGCCTCAATATTCTCTCTCCTGCCGGTAGAAAAATCATCAATCCCGATGATTTTCGTTTTCGGATATTTTATCCCGAACTGCTTTACAAAATTACTCCCGATAAATCCCGCACAGCCGGTAACTAAAATTGTCTTTGGATTAGCCACAAAAATTAAAACAATATAAAAACCAAAAAGGTTAATTTAATTTAGCTATTTTTATTTGACATATATTGAATATGTATATAATACTGTGCGTAGCTATTAAAAATCGGGAGGATTGAAATGAAAGGCCAAACCGACACTAAACCGTTCCTTGAAAAATTATCGGAAAAAGTCAGCCCGCAAAACCATGAAAATCTCTATGATTGCCTGTTAAGGTCATGGCTATTCAGCGCAGGAAATTGTTATTTTTTCCATTCCAAAACCACAGAAGAATTATTGATGGCTTTAGGCGGAGAAGGTGTTTGCATTTCTATTATCCGTCCCATTGTTGAGAATTCCAATATGGCAATCTCTATCAGTATTAATAAAACCATCATTCAAAAAGAGGTTATTGATTATAGCGTTTCCGTTGGAAGCTTTAATCTCACCAAAACTGCCGGCAACCCGGTAAATCTCGCCGCCGTCCGCGGAGAAATCATACTCCTTGACACAGAAGCGGGCGAAACTCCGGAAAAAATAAAAATGACGGGCCAGTACCGGAACTACAAAGAAATGTTTAGTAATGAGTACAGAAAAACTTCACACTGCCGGCCGGTTCAATGGCTTGTAAACCTGCTTCCGAAAAACGCTGAACAACTCCTTAAAGAAAAAATTATCAAGCGAATTGATGATATTATCAGTTTGGCAGAATCCCGAATTTCGGATCCTCTGCTCAACAGACTTCAAATACGAGATGCTTTCAACTACTAATGGTTCAACCGCGCTCATCACAAGTCTTTTGCCGCCCTTCATTGCGAGGGCGGCTTTTTTATTATTTGCCCAAAAAAGGGAAAAGAGGAAAAGGCTCCTGACCCCGTTTCCCATAAATTATAGTATACCTTGCATTTATTATTAGAAGTAATATATTGGTAAGTAGCAGCTTCACAGGAGGTTACATGGATAAAAAAATACAGGAAAAAGTGTGGTCCGAGGTTATGAAAATGCTTTCCAAGAGAAATCCCGATCTCACAGAACGCATACTCGACAATAAAGCACCGCGCTTTGAAAAGCGGAGTGTCGGCCTCAATGTAAACACCATAATCAAAAAACTGAAAAAGGCTTTCCCTGAAATAGCCGGCAAGGAAATAACCAACTTCATTAACATGAAATTGGGAAGAGGAAGGTATCGCATTCCGCTCAAAAAAAACGCGTTCCTGTGTTAACTCTGTAAATACTTCATACAAAAAATCCCGTTGAAAAACGGGATTTTTATTCATCTCTTATTCGTAAATTCGTATCAATTAGTTATTAGTTGGAAAAGGGGTCAGACCCCGTTTTCACATAATTTTACTTACTAAACCATTCTTTCCAATTTTTTGGCCAGCCAAGAAGTAATAGCAAAGCAAGTGGCGCGCCCCAGTTTGCCCAGCGTTCAATAAAGTCCCAAATTGGCTCGCCAACGAGAGGACGAACAAGCGCGGTCCAAAATCCCCAGAAGGCCGCCCACAAAACAACTAAGCGGATTGGTCGCACTAAGACAATCAGTGCAACGAACAAGTCCGCCAAACCGATTAGCGTCAGCAGAGTTGCCGCCGTGCCGATTTCTGCGCCCGTGAGTTGATGAATCCAATCAATCCACGCTTTCTTACCTTGAAGCGCGAAAACACCGTGACCGATAAATTCACCGGCAACGGCAATGCGCAAAACCCATTCAATTTTTTTAGAGTTTTCCATAACACTATTTTATCATTTATTGAAATTTTAAGAAAGAAGCCAGAGGAAGCCACCTCGCTCCGCGCGGTCGAATCAGTCAGGCAAAAATCGGAAAGTTTGATATTGGTGCATTTATTTGACCAAATCCGAACCTATTTTGAACGAAACTGACTGATTGCCGCGCTTCGCGCGGCAGAACCGAAACTGAACGCTCGGGCGGGC
>CAYHXS010000015.1:0-11062 GCA_964360665.1 uncultured Candidatus Saccharibacteria bacterium
GGCATGTCCGGACTCGGCGCCGGAATAAAACTGCAAAAAAACGGTTTCCATTGCGTAATTCTAGAAGCGGAAAAAAATCCCGGAGGTTTGGCTGGTTATTTTGAAATCCAAGGAAAATACTTCCCCCTGGGCTATCATCACATTCTTTATCGAGACAAACCCATTCTTGCCGCTCTTAAACGAACCGGATTATGGAATAAAGTTATCTGGAAAAAAAACAAAGCGGTTTTTGTAATAGAAAACAAAATCTATAATCCGGCCAATCCCGCTGATTTTCTGAAAATGCCGATGCCCCTCAAAGACAAATTTTATTTCGCACGCTTGATGATTTATTGCGTCTTGCGCAAAAATTGGGACAAAGATCTCGGCAATGCCAAGGAATGGCTAGATAAAATGGCCAGCCCGGAAGTAAGAAAAATAATTTTTGACCCGCTAATGGATATTAAATACGGGCTGGGAGCGGAACATCTTAGCGCCTCCTGGATCGGCAGCCGCCTGCATTATCAGGAATTTTCCAAACCGCTCGGCTATATTCCGGGAACCGACTGGACGAAAATCCTGATTGAAAAATTAACCGAGGAATTCAAAAATCTGGGCGGGAAAATAATTACCAACGCGACCGTAAAAAAAATCAACCATAAAAACAGCCGATTTCAGGACGTTGTTTATTCGGAAAATAATCCGCCAACCAACGGAGAAAAAATTATTTCCGGGGATATCCTGATAAACACCATCCCGCCGCATATTTTCCTGTCCCTCTGCGAATACCGCGATAAAAATTTACAGAGCATTGAATATCTTGACTCCTTATCACTTATTCTAGAAACCGACCAAAAACTACCCAAAGAATTTTATATGCTCGCCTGTTTAAGTCCGCGCTATTCTTTCGGCGGAATTTTCGCGCTATCCTCACTGAATAAAACCATCGGGATCAAAAATGGAACAGTGCTTAACTTTTTTACAAATTTAAACTCAAAAAATGAATACCTGCGTGAAAAATCGGCGGATGAATTATTAAAAATTTATCAGGATGACTTCAAGAATATTTTTGGCTTCGCGTTAAAACCGGCTTGGTATCATTTGGCTTTAATTAAAAATTCCTCCCCAAAGTTCTTAAATAATTATCAAAATCCTGAACAGCGGGGTAACATTAAAGGATTATATTTTGCCGGCAATTATTTAACCCATCCGATTATCACCTCAACCGGTAGCGCGCTGGCATCGGGAGAAAAAGTAGCCGAGTATATTATCCAAGATTATGGCTCCTAAACTTTCTTTAGTTATACCGACTTACAATGAAGAGGAAAATATTAAAACTTTATTGGAAAAAACAGATAAAGTTTTGCGCTCAATTCCGATCGCATTTGAGTTGATTGTGGTAGATGATAATAGCAAAGACAAGACCCGGCCCATAGTTAAAGAACTGCAAAAAAATAATCCCCAAATCATCCTAATTGAGCGGGATAATGAACGCGGACTGGCAACAGCCTTGATTCGCGGTTATAACGCCAGCCAAGGGCAATATTTGGGCGCTATGGACGCTGATTTGGCCCACAACCCGGAATACCTTCCCGAAATGCTTAAAATGCTGGATTCCGGCGAAGCGGATTTTGTAGTCGGCTCCCGCTACGTGAAAGGCGCGGAGTTCAGGGGAAAACCGCTTTTAAACCGAGTGGCAAGCCTGGTCGGCCAATTCCTGATAAAAATCCTTTTGGGACTTAAAGTAAAAGACACGAGCAATAATTACCGGGTTTTCAAAAAGGAAATCTGGGAAAAAATAAAAAATCAACTGCATTCAGACGGCAATATCATGCTGACAGAAATTGTTTATCTAACTTCCAAAAACAATTTCAAAATAATGGAAATCCCGATTCTCTACATTGAAAGGCGCCTCGGCAAAAGCAAACTGAGCATTGCCAAAGAAACAATAAAGTTTTTCAAAAATATTCTGGCAATAAAAAATAGCCGTTAACGGCTATTTTTTTAAATCTTTTTTAATCTTATCCAAAACTTTTTTAAACCCGTCGCGAACGGAATATTTCGGCCGCCACCCCAAGCTTTTCAAAAAACTCGGGTCAGCCAGCACCGTGAAAGAACCTTCAACTTTATCGACAAGCGGCTGAATCTTCGGACTATAACCTTCCAATTCCGCCATTATTTTTGCCACCTCCCTAAAAGAAGTCGCCTGCCCCAGGCCGATATTAACTCCTTGCCCATCGCTGACTTTTTTTATAGCCAGGCAAAGCGCGTCAACAAAATCATCAATATAAACAAAATCCCGGCTTTGATTTCCTGAACCCCAAACTACCAACGGATCTTCCCTTTTAGCGGCGCGCGAAGCAATAGAAGGAATCGGGTAAGATAAATCCTGATCTTCACCGTAACCGGAAAACGGGCGCACGCAAACTACCGGAATCCCGTATTTCTTGGCAACCACGCCCGCCAAATATTCGCCGTTTATTTTTACCCAGCCGTAAATTGATTCCGGCAAGCCGATATCATTTAAGTTATTTCTGGTATCCAAAAATTCTTCTTTCATGGCAATTTGCCCGCCGGCTTCCCGACTTTGCAGTTTATTCGGATAAGCCACGGAACTGCTGACATATAAAATATGCCCGATTTTTTCCTTATTTTTCGCCGCCCAGCTGAAAAATGTGGAATCAATTGACTGGTCATAGGCCACGAATAAAGGATTCTGCTCTATTAAAACCGCCCGGCCGCCCACTACTGCCGCCAAATGATAAACTTCTTCAAAATATGGCAACTCCGGCTCACCTTTTAAAAAGACAACTAAATCTTCCTGGATAAAATGAACCCTGGCTTTATATTTTTCTTCAAGCCATTCATCAGGATGTTTTCCACTGAATAAATTATCTATAATCCAAACATCACTGCCTTCTTCCAATAATTTATTGACCAGGTGACGGCCCACAAAACCGCAACCGCCGGTCACTAATTTAATTGATTTAAAATTTTGACTCACTTTTGTTTAATTCTTAAAATTCTTTTAAAGAGATTATATAAAAATGATAATACTCTATAGATTCTATAAAGTACATATAATAATTCGATTTTTATTACCGTAAATAAACATTTTACATTATCAATGCAATTTCTTTCTTTGCATTTTGTCACATATCCGATACAGCCATAACTTTTAAAATTATTGAAATTCTTAGATGCCATAATAAATTCAAACATCGCTTTTTTAATTTTTGGCAATCCAAAAAGCGATTTATTATTGAATATCCCATAAAAAGACGGGCATACATTATTTAAGGCCAATACCCCCCCCACAACTATATATTTACTCCAATTAACAAGTAATTTTTTTGTTAATTCGTAGTCATAATAATGCGCATCTACAAACAACAATTCTATTGGCTTACTCCAATTTTTAATTATATTTTCTTCAATATCTTTTATATGTATTATGGTGTTTGATAATCCAAATTTTATTATATTTTCATCAATATCATTTAATGGATCAATTGAATAAATCTTAATGTCCTTGTTCAAACTATTTGCCATATAAATCGCTCCCTTGCCTTTCCAGCTCCCGATTTCAACTATCACTCCATTGCCCTTAAGTTTCCCCGACAAATCAGAAAGAAATTTATATTCTTTGCAAGATAGCGTACCTGTTATTTCACTGATATCCATTTTATTTATGAGCAAACGCGATAAATATTCACCTCTTCAATTTATAAATACCTATATGTGACCCGCCGTAATTGCCGGAACGGTTAATATCCGCCGGCAAATCTATTTTTTTTAACCGCTCAAACGGATTATCTATCCCTAAAAATGATTTGTAACGATAAGATAACGTTATTTCATAATCAACAATATAGTCAATGCGCTCTTCTTCAAAAAGCTTCCATAAATTATTCCGTCTCATCGCCTCATAAGCCGAATTATTTATCATTCCATCCGAATTCATTACAAAATGTTCGCTGAAATATCCATGAATACCGCTATTAAAAGCCGCTATCCTCGCATCCGCGGGAAGATTATTTTTAATCCAAACAGCGACCTGATACATTTCCAATTGATTTATATTTTGATTAAAAAGGTTTTTCCATAAAGAAAAATAAGACAAAACCAAGGCAAGTGCCAAAACGGATAAAATAATTTTTTGATAAACAGCCCGCATTTCCTGTTTCAATAAAATAGAAAGAAAAATAATTGCCAGAAATTGGAAGCTGGCGAAATACCATTCCCGCCCGGACCAGCGAATAGCGCCATGAACTACCACCAACCCAATAAAAGCGGCAAAAAATACCATAAACGCTCTGCCCCAGGCAGAATGAAATAAATCTCTTAAAAAATTCTTAAATTGTTCTTTCTTATAAATATAAAAATAGCTTGCTGCCAAAATTACCGGGCCGAAAACTGCCAATAAAGAAAAAAATGATTTTACCAGATTCCATCCCGAATAAAATACCGGGATTCCGATGGTTCTGAAAATAAAAGCAATAGTGCCAAAAAAATTATAAACAGACCATAATAAAATTTCAATTAAACTCCTTTCTTTATAGAACCATAGGCGGTGATTAATCAGCGTATATGACAAACCACTCGCCGGAATAGGCGAACCGAAATAAAAATAATTATACAAAAACCAGGGCGCGGAAATTAATGCCGCGGGAACAGCAAATGCCCAAAGCGGCTTCCTTAAAAATCCGCCGTCCTTCCAAAGGAAATATATATAAATGGCAGCCACGAATAACCCGTAATCTAATCTGGATAAAATTAATAATCCCGCTACGGCGCCTAAAAGGGAAAAATCGCTTAAACGGGCTGTATCTTCCCTTAATATATTTAAAAAAAGATAAAACAATAAAACCAATAAAAACAGCGCTAGCGGAGTTTCCAGGCCGTTTAAATAATCACTGACGTTCCACGGATTCAAAGCGTAAGCCAAAACTAAAAATGCCTGCGCCCATTTATTAAGAATCCATCGGGAAATAATTTTCCAAATAAGAAGGGTGGCGGCAAAATACAATAATACCGATAAGCCCAAAATAATATGAACCGGCAAAATCTTGTCATCAGGAATTAAATAATAAATAAGCGCGCTGATTCCCATCCAAAGCGGATGATAACCGTTAGTAATATGTTCTCCGTCAAAAGTCGAGCCCAAACCGCCCGCGATATTGGAGGCGGTTTTAAAATAATAAAAAGCGTCGTCCGCCATGAGCTGAACCAATAATTTATCTATCGGCTGCCAAACCATTATCATATATCCCGAAAAAATCAGCAGCAAAAGCCCGAAAAAGATTTTATTTTCTTTTATAAAGGTTAGGGACATTTAATATTTATAAACTATAATATCATTATTTTCATACAATTTTTCATCAAAAAAACTATCCATGTTCCAGGAAGGGTCCGAATATTTATCCCACGCAACATAATCAACCCTGTATTTTCTAATTTGATCAACAAGGCCGATATCCGCGAAATTCTGGTATTCCAAAATAATAGAATCCAAAATATTATCGTCAAAACAGCCGTAACATCCGTTTTTATAGCGATAATACTGCCCAAAAAGCCGGCCGCCGACAAAATCGCGGTTATTATAAAAATAATCTTTTGCGCCGCTTTTCGTTATTCCATTCAAAAATAAATCCGTAAAATATAAATGTTTGTTCCGTTCCGCGCCGATGAAAAAATTAACCGCGTATCCGCTGTTATAAACATTATGGCGGGTATAATCCACAATTAAATTAGACAGCTTCTCATTGCTCAAAATAACGCTTTCTTCCGGTATATTATTTTCCAGCCACAAAACCGTATCTGCGTATCGCTGTAAAGCCACAATGGAATTTCTCTGCATGGCATATGAATTTTTTTGGAATAAAAATCCGGAATATAAAAATGTAGCGGCTAAAACTATCATAAATAATTTTGATTTAAATGCTCCGGTTATTTTTTCCAGATAAACAAATAAAAGATAAAGCAAAATCGCCCCGGCCATCGGCGCTATATAATACCAATGGTAATGAGCGGGAACCGGCGCCGTTCTTCCGGTAATCAGTTGCTGATTGGTAACCAAAAAGGCGGCTGCCAAGAAAGCCAAAATAAAAACTTTTGCTTGTTTGGAACCCTTATACAATAACAAAAAGATTGCGGTCGTCCCCCACCAAACCCGGCTGAAAATAAACTGATGAGTATCAATCACGCCCGCAATCATTGCCGCTTGTTCATAAAAAACAGAAGATAAAACTTTAAAAAGGCTGATTAAATAAACCGAGCCTATGACAACCGCTCCCAAAGATACATAGATGATTTTTTTTAATGATTGCCAATCTCTCAAAAAGAAAAAATAAACAGCCAAAGAGCCAATAAGGGCAAAAAGGAATGAGTAGGCAAATGGATAAGTATAAAAGGATAAGCCCAAAATAACTGCTCCGGCTATTCCAAAAAACATTTTTAATTTTTCCGAAACAGAACTGAACAAAAATTTCCATAAACAAAGAAGGTATCCGAAAAAGAAAAAAGAGCTGACTTGCGGATTAATCGGCCGTGCGTAACTTAAAAACTGGGAATCGGTTCCGGGAAATTTGCCGTCTAAAAAAATAACTGGCCAAGAAGCCGGATTCAATAATGCCCAGGTCGCCTGCGTAAGCATAATGAAAACTGCCATTAAAATCGCCAAGTCCTTCCTGCCGAAAACATTGGCAAAAAACGCGTAAATTAGAACCGTAAGCAAAGCGGGCAGGAAAAATTTAGCGGCCATATTTACGCCGACAGCCGATAGTCCGAATAATTTTCCGAATAACGCCATAATTATCGGCGACAAATTCTGCTTAAGATTCAAGGCATTTTTTTGGTCAGCCAGATAAATATTCCCGGAAGACCAATGGCCGTCATAAACTTCCCGGATTTGCGCGAGATAATCCGATTCCGCGTCAGACCCGAAAAATTCTATTCCACGATAAGCCGGGTCAAAATAATGGAAATAAAATGACGGGGCAATCATCAACGCCCCAACTAAAACAGCCATCAGCCAGATTAAATATTTTTCCTGAAATATTCCCTGCATTTTATTTTTTTCTACCCATAAAATAAATCGTCATGGCAATATTGGAAGCAAATTTATAACGGATAAATAAATAATCCAAAAGATTAACCGGCAAAAATATCAGCATAAAAAACAGGTTCCAGAACTGATACAGTTGGCTAACGCCAAAAGATAAAACCAAAGACAGCCATTCTCCGGTCATCCGGGTAAAAGCCAAAGTCGGTCCGCAAGCCGGTCCGGAAGATTTTTCTTCAAAATTCGAAAAGGCGTTTTCCAGCCCCGCCGCCGTCCAGCGCCGATAATCAATCGGCGCGGAATGAAAACCCAGCATAAAGGGTACGGAAATATACAGCCACCCCCCCGGCTTAAGCACTCTTTTTATTTCTTTGATAACCGCGTCCGGATCAGCCACGTGTTCCAAAAGCGATTCGCATATTACTCCTCCAATAGAATCATTTTCGAACGGCAAATTAGCCGCGTCCGCGACAACTTTAACATTAGGATAAGGATAAAAATCAACATCAATAACCCGCGGATCAATACTTAATACTCCCGAGCCCAGATTAATGATTTTTTCATCCGCCAGGACGCGCTCAAGAATCAACCTTGGCGACTTGCCGAAAACCGGCGTAGTCAAACGGTATAAAAATCTGAAAAATCCGGGGTAAGCGCGCAAAAAGTCTTTAATTTCTTTTAATTTCCTGTCCATAAAAAATAAATTATTTCTTGGCAATAAATTTAAATTCTATTTCCTCAAAACCGCCGACCCAATAACACCAGATGCGACTGCAGAATTGAGGGCTCAAATTCGCTAAAAAAGAAATTAATGCGTTTGCAAAATCTAAAAATAAAATAGTGATTCTATTATAACCAAGCATCGGCAATAAATGCATGAATGCCAGCCAATGAAACTCCATTTTTTCCAATTTAAACTCAAATCCCCGATAACCAGAAAGTGATTGGGCAAATTGTTTATTAAAATATAACGGAAAAGTTACATCAAATCCGTGGCTGTGTTCAGCATGGGTAAAACCCCGGCTAAAATGAGGAACTTTTATCACCAACTTTCCTCCGGTATTCAGAATACGGCGCAGTTCTTTCATTACCAAAAATGGCTTATCCAGATGCTCAAGAATATGAAACGCTTCAATATAATCAAAAGAATTATCCGGAAATGGATAGGGGAATTTATTCAAATCATGCGTCACATCAGGATTATTGATGGGATTCCAATCAAGATTAATAAATCCCTCTTGTTTATAACCGCCCGAACCTAAATTTAATTTTTTCTCCATATACTTATTATTTATACCACTTCTCTTGCCACATTTGGAAAACCAATAAATTCCAGAGCAGTTTTCGGTTATCTTTTTTACCGGCCAAATGTTCACTTTTTATTTTTTCAACATATTCATAATTAAACAAACCGCTGTTTTTAATTTTCTCTTCTGATAAATAATAATCCATTAAATCACGCAATTCCGACTTCAGCCATTGTCCGATCGGGACGCCAAAACCCTTTTTGGGTCTTTTGATTATTTCTTCCGGCAATTTACCGGCCATCAATTTTTTCAGAATATATTTCGTATTCCAGCCGTGACACTTGAAATTGTAGGGCAAAGAATTAACAAAATCAACCAGATGATAATCAAGAAACGGCGCCCGCACTTCCAAAGAATTAAACATGCTCGCGCGGTCAACTTTCACCAAAACCTGGTCCATCAGATAGGTACGCAAATAAGTATAAAGAAGCGCATTTCCCCGCTCAATGAACTTTGTTTCATTCAGATAGCGGTCTATTTCCTCATACTCATTCTTATTTTCCAGCTGGCGCCAAATTTCCGGCCGGAATAATTGCGGACGTTCTCCGTAGCTAAAACTGCCAAGCCATCTCTGGTGGCGATATTTTTTATCCACCTCAAATCCTTTTATAAATGTTTTTAATTTAAAATCCAGGCTAAAGTTACTGTCACTAACTGGTAAATTAGAAATAAGTTTTTCTATCAGATTTTTTCTGAACGCTGCCGGTATTTTTTCATAAAAACCGCTTAATCTATCCGCCTGAAAAGTCGGGTAACCGGCAAAAAGCTCATCCCCGCCATCGCCGCCGAGAGCGACAGTAACATTTTTCTTGGTGAATTTAGAAAGAAGGTAGGTCGGAAAAATAGAAGGGTCTGCCAGCGGTTCATCCAGCAATTCGGCCATTTTTGGGACTAAATCAAGCAAATCTTCAGAATGAAATGATTCCTCAAAATGTTCTGTGCCCAGAAATTTCGCCACGCTGCGAGCATGAGCGGATTCGTCAAAACTTTTTTCATCAAAAGCGACGGAAAAAGTTTTAATGGGACTCTTGGAATTTTTCTGGGCATAATAAGCAATCGTACTGCTATCAATACCCCCGCTTAAAAAGATTCCCAAGGGAACATCGGAAATAAGCCGCGAGCGGACACTGTCATTGAGGCGTTTATCCAATTCTCTTAATGCATCCCTAAAATTAATCCGCGAAACATCAAAATTGGGTTTCCAAAAACTGTTTTTTATTATTTTTCCGTTTTGCCACACCAGATAAGTGGCCGGTTCCAATTTATAAATATTTTTCCAAATACTGGCTGGCGTAGGAACATAATCACAGCTTAAATATTTATTCAGAGATTCCAAATCAAGTTCTTTTTTAAATAAAGGGTGTTGCATCAATGCTTTTATTTCAGAACCGAAAATAATCGCATTATCAAAAACGCCCCAATATAAGGGCTTTTTTCCAATCCTGTCCCTGGCCAAAATAAGCTTCCCTTTGCGGAAATCGTAAATAGCAATAGCAAACATTCCGTTTAATTTTTCAAAAACGCCCTCCCCTAATTCCTCATATAAATGGATTATCACTTCCGTATCGGAATTGGTCAGAAATTTATGCCGCGATTCCAAATCCTTGCGCAAATCAAGAAAATTATAAATTTCGCCGTTAAAAACTATCGCTACGCTTTTATCCTCGTTAAAAATCGGCTGTTTCCCTCCCTCCAAATCAATTATGGAAAGCCGGCGATGGCCAAGCCCGACTGAAAGTTTCACGTCAAAAAAATAGCCCTCGCCGTCAGGTCCCCGATGCACCAAAGACCGCGTCATCTTCTCCAATGTGTCTTGCGCGCCCCTACCCGCAAAACCCGCAATGCCGCACATGCCAAATTTGTTTTAATTTTCTAACTCGATTTGTAGCGACGAAAATTAATCTACAAATTTGAGCACTCCGACGACCGTCGGAGGAGTTACATTATTAATTGACTACTTCTTCTTTTATTAAATACTGCCTGGAATCAACTGACTGCCTCAAAATAAATTCCGCCAAAAGCCCCATCAAAACAAATTGCATTCCGATAATGGCGAAAAGCGTCACCATAATCGGAAGCGGCGTTTCAATAAAAGTTATATTCAGAACATATTTGAAATAAAACATCGTCAGAAAAGACAAAAAACTGAGAAAAAAACTAAAAAAACCTATACCGCCGAAAAAATGAATCGGGCGGTTTGAATAACGGTAAAAAAAGTAAAGGGCGAAAAGATCCAATAAAACCCTGAAAATTCTGAACGGGCCGTATTTGGAAACGCCAAATTGCCGCGGCTTGTAATTGACCGGCAATTCCGCCACTTTTGCGCCGTTTAAAAGTTTCGCGTAAGCGGCGATCATCCGGTGCATTTCCCCGAAAAGCGTCAGATCGCGCAAAATTTCTTTCCGATAAGCCTTTAATGAGCAGCCGTGGTCATGAAGCTCTGTTCCGGTAACAAAAGAAATTATTTTATTGGCAATATAAGAGGGCAAACGGCGGGTAAAAAATTGCCCCTGCCAGCGGTCCTTCCGCCATCCGGAAACAATGTCATATCCTTCATCTAATTTTTTAAGCAGATTGGGAATATCTTTCGGGTCATTTTCTAAATCGCCGTCAATCGTCACGATAATATCGCCGGTGGCTTTTTTTATTCCCGCGGCCAAAGCCAATGTCTGCCCGTAATTCCGGGAAAGCCGGATACCGGTTACAAAAGGCA
>CAYHXS010000016.1:0-10911 GCA_964360665.1 uncultured Candidatus Saccharibacteria bacterium
TTCGCAATTTGCCGATATTTCCGTTCCAGAATGGCAAAAGCTGGGTTGTGGCGTAGCCAGCCTGGCTATGATTATTGAGTTTTATCGGCCGGGAATCGTATCCGTGGATACCCTGCTTCGGGAAGGCATTGACGCCGGAGCGTTTATTCCCGGCGCCGGATGGTCGCATAAAGGCCTCGCGCTGTTAGCCAAAAATTATGGTTTAAATGGCGTGAATATGACTTATGACTTTTCTAATCTGGATACGAATGCCGCAGGTCCCGAGTATTCCCGAGGGACCGCTTTTGCCCAATTTGAAGAATTTGTAAAACAAGGCCCGGTTATAGCGTCCGTGCATTATAAACTGGAACCAACCAATCCCATCCCCCATCTTATTGTTGTGAACGGCATTGATAATAACAAAGTTTATTATAATGACCCGGCTTCGGCATCTGGAGGAAGAAATATTTCCGTTCAGGACTTTATAAAAGCGTGGAAAAAAAGATTTATCGTGGTGCGTCCCTATTAAATCTTTTGTTTTATCTGTTTTTGCTATCGTTGGGGGCCATTTTTCCCCGATAATGGAATTCCACAGTATCGGTTTCTTTCACTTTATCGCCCAAAACGGCAAGTCTGCCGTTAATAAAAACCTGCCCCTTTTTAATAAGTTCATCCGCGCTTCGGCGCGTTAAGTTTCTTTTTTTAGCAAGATATTGATTTATCCGCATCGGGAAAATTGGATTATCCATATCTAATAATAACATGGAAAAAATCCTCAAACTAAGGTATCCTTTTACAGCAATGTCTCAAGATGAAGTTATAGCCAGATTTAATAAAGTTTCATTTGAATACGGACATAATAAGCCTATTTTAAACGAGGCGGATTTTTCAATCCGGCGCGGCGCGAAAATCGCGCTAATGGGACAAAACGGCGCCGGCAAAAGCACTATTTTTCAGCTTATTACGGGAACGCTCCGGCCGGAATCCGGAACTATCAGCATTGCTGATAACCTTACTGTCGCTACCGCCAAACAAGTAATCCCCCGCGACCAGATGCGATTAACCGTCAGGAAGTTTTTCGAAAAATGTTTTAATAAAAAAATATATGATATTGACCCGCGTATTGATAAAGTCCTTGAAGTGGTAAACCTTAACGCCCCGAAAGACAGAATAATAAAATCATTTTCCGGAGGCCAGCAGGCGCGCCTGCTTCTCGCGTCGGCGCTTATCCAAAATCCGGACCTGCTTCTGCTTGATGAGCCGACCAATAATCTTGATAAATCCGGCATAGCCCATCTCACCAAATTTCTTACGGATTATAAAAAAAACTGCGTAGTCATTTCCCACGACTCCGAATTTCTTAATGCTTTTACGCAGGGAGTTTTATATCTTGACGTATTTTCCCGCAAAGTTGAACAGTACGTGGGAAACTACCTTAGCTTAGTTGAAGAAATAAAAGTCCGGCTGGAACGCGAACGCAAGAAAAATGTCATGCTGGAAAAAGATATCGCGAACCGCAAAGAACAGGCAAGCTTTTTCGCCCAGAAAGGCGGCCATATGCGCGATGTCGCCAGAAAAATGCGGGAAAAAATAGAAGGGCTTGAAGAAGAAGTCGTGGATGTCCGCCGCGAAGATAAAACCATAAGGAACTTTTTCATTCCCTGCCAGGAAGATATCAGCGGGCAGATACTTGACCTCAAATCGGTTTCCGTCATAAAAAACCACAAGCCGGTGAATAAAAAAGTGGCGATTATTCTGAAAAAAAACGAACGCCTGCTTTTATCCGGCCCGAACGGAATCGGCAAAACAACGCTTCTTGAAAAATTGGCAACCGGGCACGCCAAAGGTGAAAATATAACCAAAGGCGTCCGCGTCGGCTATTACCGACAGGATTTTTCCACGCTTAATTTTGAAGATACCGTATACGATTCGCTGGCATTAATAATAAAAGAAAATGAAGCTATTGACTGGAACATGACCAAAGAAAAACTCCGTTCCATTGCCGCCGGATTTTTGATAGATGAACATTTATTGCGAACTAAAATCGGCAGCTTATCGGAAGGCCAGAAGGGACTGGTTTCTTTCGCCCGGCTAGTGCTTCAAAAGCCGGGGCTGCTTATTCTTGACGAACCGACGAACCACATAAATTTCCGGCATGTTCCGGTTATCGCGTCCGCGCTTGATAAATATACCGGGGCAATGATATTGGTAAGCCATGTTCCGGAATTCGTAAAACAAATCAGGATTGATAAAATTCTGGACTTGGAAAAAATTTAATAATGCCGGCGGCGCCTGAAAACTTGGCGCCCGCGATCATGGCTATGATTTGACTGCGGCGTGGGCGCCGCTGGCAAAGATTCCGGCAATTTACTGAGCGGTATGGTTTTCCGCAATAATTTTTCAATGATGCGTAAGTCTCTCAGCTGATCCGGAGTCGCGAAAGAAATGGCATGCCCGCTCGCCCCGGCTCTGCCGGTACGGCCAATGCGGTGCACATAATCCTCCGGTTGAGCCGGCAAATCATAATTTATCACCAGTTCAATATTAGTAACATCAATGCCGCGCGCGGCAATGTCAGTCGCTACCAAAATCCGGTAACGGCCATTCTTAAAACCCTCCAGCGCGTCCCGCCGCTGATTCGGCGAACGATTGGAATGCAATTCTCCAACGATATGGCCGGAATTCCGCAAATAATGGACAACTCTTTTAACGCTGTATTTTGTCCGCATAAATACCAGAATTGACCCGCGGTAATCATTAATCAATTTGAGCAATAAAGAAATTTTTTGTTCCCGGGGAACTATAAAAACTTCATGAGTGACATTGGTTGCCGCCGTCCCTGATGGGACTATTTCAATCTGCACCGGCAATTTCATAAAATTGCGGGCAATTTTCATGATTTCCGGAGGCATGGTCGCGGAAAATAATAAAGTCTGCCGTTCAGCCGGGACATGCTGTAAAATCTGTTTTAGTTGCGGAGCAAATCCCATATCCAGCATCCTGTCCGCTTCATCAAGAACCAGCATTTTAACGTCGGCTAATGACAATATCCGTTGATTTAAATGGTCAATAATCCGACCCGGCGTGCCGATAATGATATTTGGTTTGCGGCGGATTTCCGAAATCTGATGTCCCATAGAGGCGCCGCCGATAATAAGCGCGGTTTTAATGCCGAGAGAATCGCCTACCAGCCGCAAGGATTCATTAACTTGAAGCGCTAATTCGCGAGTCGGCAATACCACCAGCCCCATTCCATTGGATTGCAACGCGCGCTGAATCATTGGAATACCAAAGGCCAGTGTCTTACCGGTTCCGGTCTGGGCAATGCCGACTAAATCCTTGCCTTCAAGGCCGATTGGGATAGCTTTCTCCTGAATCGGAGTCGGATGAATAAATTTGAACTTATTTATTACGTTTAAAATACTTGGCGCGATTCCTAATCCGGAAAAAACTCCCGTTGATGACGTCTGCATATGAACAAAGAATATCAAAATATAGTATAATTAGCGAATAATTATCATGGCAAGAAAAATAAAAAACGCCAAAAAACTGGCAACAAGCAAGGGGAGAAAATATTTATTGGAAATCGTCGAGGCCGGGCTGGAAGCGATTGATACGCCAAAAGTCATAAAAAACGCCGTTTCCGTTAAGGGCCGCGCCCTGATAATAAACAATGAAACTTTTCCGCTTAAAAACATTAAGCGGCTTTTCGTAGTGGGAGTCGGCAAATGTTCGCTTGAAGCCGGCGGCGCTTTGGAAAAAATCCTTGGAAATCTCATTGACGGCGGTATTGTCGTTGACGTCCACAAAGGCAAACTAAAAAAACTCCAGACTTTCACGGCCACCCATCCCCTGCCAACGCCGCAAAATATCGGCGCGACAAAAAAAATAATTAAACTGCTTTCAGGATTGAATGAAAACGATTTTGTTATTTTTATAATTTCCGGCGGCGGTTCAACCATTCTTTGCCAGCCGAATAATCTCACTTGCCGGGATGAAAAAATTATTTTTGAAACTTTAACCGGCCAAGGCGCGACCATCCAGGAAATCAACACTGTCAGAAAACACTCGTCTTTGGCGCGTGGAGGATTCCTCGCCAAATACGCTTATCCGGCAAAAGCGGTTTCCCTAATATTTTCAGACGTTCCCGGCAACAATCTGGAATTCATCGCTTCCGGCCCGACAATCAAAGACACCACTACAATAGAAGACGCGAAGAAGGTTCTCGCCAAATACGGCAAAAAAGACCTGTATGGGCGCATAGCCGCGGAATTGATTGAAACTCCGAAAGAAGACAAATTTTTTAAAAACATCAAAAATATAATGGTGGTCAGCAATCAAACCGCTCTGAAAGCAATGGCGGAAAAATCCAAAAAACTTGGGCTTAAACCCAGAATCATGACTGCGAATCTTTCGGGCGAAGCGCATGATGTCGCTAAGGAAATAACCAATCGCGCCAAGGCTGTTCCGCCAAAAACAGTTTTACTTTACGGCGGAGAAACCTCGGTAACCCTGAAAGGAAAAACTCCCTACGGCGGGCGCAACCAGGAATTCGGCCTTTCCGCCTTGCGGTTCGTTGAAAAAGGCATTGTCCTTGCCGCCATTGCTTCCGACGGGCGGGACAATACTAAATTCGGCGGCGTAATCTGTGATACAATATCTAAAGAGAAAGCTCGGAAACTTAATTTGGATATCGAAAAATACTTAAGTGAAAATTGGTCTTATGAATTTTGGAAAAAGACCGGAGATTATTTAATTCTCGGCGATACCGGTTCCAATGTTTCGGATTTAATAATTACCATTCATGAATAACAGAAAAAATAAATTGGTACTTTGGTTTAAAGAAACCGGCATCGGAGACGTGTCGCTGGTCGGCGGAAAAAACGCCGCTTTGGGAGAAATGTTCTCCAATCTCACGCCGCTGGGCATAAACATTCCCAACGGCTTTGCCCTGACCGCTTACAGTTACAGGGATTTTTTCAAAAAAACCGGCTTGGACAAAAAAATAAAAGACATTCTGTCTGATTTGGATACCCGCGACATAAGAAACCTCCAAAAACGGGGAGAATTGTGCCGCCGGGCAATTGTAGCCGCGGAATTTCCCAAAGACCTGAAAAAGGAAATCGCCGTTAATTACGCTGAACTGGAAAAAATGTACGGAAAAAACGTTGATGTGGCAGTGCGTTCCTCGGCAACAGCTGAAGATCTGCCCAATGCTTCTTTTGCCGGCCAGCAGGAAACATTTTTGAACGTTTCCGGCATCAAAGACGTTTTAGAATCGTCAAAAAAATGCATTGCCTCCCTTTTTACCAACAGGGCGATTTCATACAGGGCAGACAAAGGATTTTCCCATTTTGACACCGCGCTTTCCGTAGGCATACAAAAAATGGTGCGCGCGGATTTGGCTTCCAGCGGAGTGATTTTCACTCTGGACACCGAATCCGGATTCAATAAAGTGGTGGTTATTGACAGCATTTACGGGCTTGGGGAATTAATAGTGCAGGGCCGCGTTATTCCTGATGAATTCGTGGTTTTCAAACCGACGTTTGAAAAAGGATTTGAAGCGATTATCGCGCAGGATATGGGCATTAAAGACAAGAAAATGATTTACGGAAAAACAGGCACAAAAGTCGTCAAAGTTGAGGCGGAAGACAAAGAAAAATTCTCGCTGACCAAAAAAGAAGTTTTGAAATACGCCGATTGGGCCATAAAAATTGAAAAACATTTTTCCAAGAAAAAGGGCAAATACCAGGCAATGGATATTGAATGGGCGAAAGACGGAAAAACCAATGAATTATTTATAGTCCAGGCCCGGCCGGAAACCGTGCATTCTACAAAAAACCCGAATATTTACCAGGAATTCCGCCTGGAAAAAACAGGCCTGCCCGGCCAGGGAAAACTTCTGCTTTCGGGAATCGCCGTAGGCAAAAAAATAGCGTCTGGAAAAATAAACATCATTAAAGACGCGAAAAACATACTGCAGTTCCAAAAAGGAGAAGTTTTGGTGACGGAAATGACTGACCCGGATTGGGAGCCGATTATGAAAATCGCTTCCGCCATTGTCACGGATAAAGGAGGCCGCACCAGCCATGCCGCGATTGTTTCCCGCGAATTAGGCATCCCCTGCATTGTCGGTTCGGAAAAAGCCACTAAAATTTTCAAAAAAGGAATGGAAGTGACGGTTGATTGCGCTTCCAGCGAAGTCGGAAGGGTTTACAACGGCAAATTGCCGTTCAAAATTATAGAACATAAATTAAACGAAATTCCAAAAACCAAAACACAGGTAATGTTGAATATCGGCTCACCCGATGAAGCGTTCGGCAACAGTTATTTGCCGGTTTCAGGAGTCGGGCTCGGCAGATTGGAATTTATCATTGCCTCGCATATTAAAGTGCATCCGAACGCCTTGATTGACTACGCAAAACTGAAAAAAAGCGCAAAACCAGAAATTCAAAAAACAGTAAAAGAAATAGATAAATTGACTGTCGGATATAAAAATAAACCGGACTTCTACGTTAATGAACTTGCCGAAGGCATCGCGAAAATAGGCGCGGCTTTCTGGCCCAATAAAGTCATTATCAGATTTTCCGATTTTAAAACTAATGAATACGCCAAACTTCTCGGTGGAAGCCTGTACGAACCGCACGAAGAAAATCCAATGATAGGCTGGCGCGGAGCTTCGCGTTATTACGACCCGAAATTCAAAGCGGCTTTCAGTCTGGAATGCAAAGCAATGAAAAAAGTGCGCGAAAAAATGGGATTAATGAATGTAGTGCCAATGATTCCATTCTGCCGGACTCCGGAAGAAGGCAGGCAATGTGTTGAAGCGATGAAAGCCAACGGATTGGACCGCGCCAAAGACAAAACGCTTAAAATCTACGTAATGTGCGAAATTCCTTCAAATGTGCTTTTGGCCGACGAGTTTCTGGAAGTTTTTGACGGAATGTCCATCGGTTCCAATGACCTGACCCAGTTGGTTCTGGGATTGGACCGGGATTCCGGCATTGTGACGCATATTGCCAATGAAAATAATCCGGCAGTTAAAAAAATGATCGCGGAAATAATCGCCAAATGCCTAAAACGAAAAAAATACATCGGCATCTGCGGACAAGCGCCTTCTGATTATCCCGAATTCGCCGAATTTCTGGTTGAACGCGGCATTGAAAGCATATCCCTTAATCCGGACACGGTAATTAAAAATATCATAAGAATTTCCCGGAAAGAAAAATAATATTAATAAATATGAAAATAGGTTTTTTTGAAATTGAGGGGTGGGAAGAAGCGGTTATCCGCCAAAATTTCCCCAATGACGAAATTTTTATAAGCGCGGAAAAACTTACCGCGCTTACCCTTCCGGAAACAAAAGATTTTGACGTTATTTCGGTTTTTATAGATTCCAGAATTGATAAGGAAATTCTGAAATATTTTCCCAATCTGAAATTAGTCACTACCCGCTCCACCGGCTACGACCACGTAGACATTGCCGCCTGCAAAGAACGCGGCATTGTCCCCGTTTTTGTTCCCGGTTACGGCGACAACACTGTTGCTGAATTCACTTTCGGCCTGATTCTTAATTTAACCAGAAAAATCTACCAAAGCATTGACCAGATAAAAGAACGGGAATTGTTTTCTCTGGACGGCCTGAGGGGCATTGACTTGAAGGGAAAAACAATCGGCATTGTAGGCACCGGCCGGATTGGCAAAGAAATAGTGAAAGTCGCCAAAGGATTTGATATGAATGTCGTTGCTTATGACCCATTTCCGGACGCGGCTTTTGCCCAGCAAATGAATTTTGAATATCTCACTCTGGAAGATTTACTCAAAAATTCCGATATAATTTCACTTCATTGCCCGCTCAACGAAAAAACCAGGCACATGATAAACATGGAAAATATTCAATTTATCAAAAAGGGCGCTTATTTCGTCAATACTGCCAGAGGCGGAATCATTGATACTAATGCCCTGATAGAAGCGCTGGAAAAAGGAATTCTGGCTGGCGCTGCGCTGGATGTCTTAGAGGAAGAAGGCGAAATCAAAGACGAGCTGGTGTTTTTAAGCAAGGCCAATCCCACGGCGGAACAGCTACGCGTTATCCTTGAAAACCACCTGCTGATGAAAATGCCGAATGTTTTGATTACCCCCCATAACGCTTTTAATTCCCAGGAAGCTCTGCAGAGGATTTTGGATACAACAATTCTGAACATCAAAGGATTTATTGAAAACAAGCCGGTTAACATCGCCAGTTAATATGAAAATTAAAAATATCGTCCCGAGAGAAATTTTTGACTCTCGCGGAGAACCAACTCTGGAAATTGAATTAATCGCGGAAAACAAATTTTCCTTTCGGGCGCAGATACCTTCGGGAAAAAGCCGCGGCAAAAACGAAGCCGCGGTTTTTTCCTTCAAACAAGCAAAAAAATCCGTACAAAAAATAAAAAAGTTTCTGCAAAACAAAAATTTCTCTTCAATCCACCAGCTTGATAAATACCTCATCAAACAAGATAACACTGATAATAAAAAAAATCTTGGGGGCAATGTCATGCTTGGTATTTCCATTGCTTTTGCCCGCGCCCTTGCCCACCGGCAAAAACAGGAACTCTGGCAAGTTCTCCAAAGCGAATTCTTCAAAAAAGAAAAAAGGCGGGTAAAAACACCGCTGATATTTTCCAATCTGATTAATGGCGGAACGCACGCGGAAAATAATCTGGATTTCCAGGAATATTTGGTTATCGTTAAACCGTCTTTATCTTTGATAAAAGACGTTGAACAGCTAATCGCCTTTTATAAAAAACTGGGTTTGCGCCTTAAAAAACAATTTAAATTATCAAAATTAATTCTTGGCGATGAAGGCGGGTACTCCCTTAATTTTAAAAATAGTTTCGAACCCCTGCTGATTCTGAAATCGCTTATCAAAAAATCCCGTCTTACAAAAAAATTCAAATTGGGACTGGACGCGGCCGCGTCAAATTTTTATAAAAACAAAAAATATCTGTTCGGCAAGAAAACGCTTTCCACCCAAGAATTGCTGAAAATTTACGGGCAGGAACTTAAAAAAAACCGCTTGTTCCATTCCATTGAAGACCCATTTTTTGAGAACGATTACGCCGGTTTTAAGGCCTTAACCGCGGAACTCAAGGGAAAATTAATTATCGGGGACGACCTCACGACAACCAATCCCCTTACCATTGAAAAATGCGCCAAACAAAAACTTATCAATGCCGTTATTATCAAGCCGAATCAGATAGGAACTGTTTTCGAAACCTGCCAGGCAATCAATATGGCGCATAAAAACAAATTAAAATGCGTGATTTCCCACCGGTCCGGAGAAACAGAAGACAATTTTATTATCCATTTTGCCCGCGCTTCCAATGCTTACGGAGTCAAAATAGGCGCGCCGGCGCGGGAAAGACTGCTGAAATTTGACGAACTGCTGAAAATATATAAGTAAAGACCTTATCCTTGATAATAATCTCATCTCTTGCTCCTATTAATAGGAGCAAGGGCTTTCTTTATATAATATAAAAACAAAATCCCCCTGAACTAGGGGGATTTTACTTATAATAGAAGTTGCTCCGGAAAGGTCATGGTTTTCCGCGCCGGCAGAACACCTTTCTCTTTGAAAAACTCCGTTGCGTGGTTTTTCATCATGAGAAACGCAAACTCCGGGATGTCTTGATGGCTTTGTTCAGCAATTCCCGCTCCCAACTTAACGCTGGGAATAAAGGAAACTTCAAACAGCTGGTGGCCGTCGCGTATAAACACTATGGCTACCCAGAAAATACGGCCGCCTTCTTCGGCATAGTCGCGCACCATCACATTATCTTTCATTGGGCCTCCTCGCGTAGGAATCTATCGTGAACTAAATATAGAGTAACATATTCCTGAAAGAAAATCAAGCCCTGCCTAACGGCAGGCAGGCCATGCCTGACGGCAGGAAAGCCATGGCTATTTTTCATAAAAAATCGCCGCGGCGGTTTTTGCCATTTTAAAAAATCGCTTCGGAGGGAGAAAGTTGTCAATTACCCGCCGTTTTATATAAACCCATTTTCTGTTATCCGGCATGAATATAACATCATGAAGAATTTCTTTCTTTTCATCGTCCACGTATAAAATTTTCGCCCAAATAGCATCGCCAAAATCATCTCTTATCACTTTTTCCACGTATGCGCTTTTTGCCACCTTTACCTCCATTACTCTTGCTGTAAAATTGCTGATTTGAATATAAGCTTATCCAGGCTTATTTTCAAGTTCTACTTATAAAAAATAAGAGGATCCGCCCGTCTTCCGTGCGGCAATTTCGGAGGCGCCAAAAGCTAGGTACCGTAGCTTTAGCTTATAGGTTTTTGGCGCCGAGATATAGGAGCCGCTTGCCGCAGGAGCAAGCGGACTCCGGTGCCGTCAGGAAGATGGGCAGAGCCGCTATTACTTGACAAATATATCATTATATGATATATTTATAGTGTAGTTCTTTTCCAATCCAGTGTGTCTCGGCCAATGGCCTGACCGGCCAGGTCCGAAAAGGAGAAACAGTCATGAAACGCCTGATAAAATTCACGATATCTTTGTTCCTCATCGGAGCAGGGATAGCATTTATCACCGGAGCCAGCCAGAATCATCTCTCAATGGGAGTGATACTGCTGGGGATGGCCGCAATAATTATTAATCTCTAAAATTAAGGAGGGAAAATGCAAGATAAAATGAAAGGCTGGATGTTTTCTCTCGGGTTCCTGTTCATCTTTGGGGGCGCGGGAACCTCGGACAGTAACACCTCCCCCGCCGAATTCTGGTGGGGAGCGCTGCTCGGCATTGTCGGGCTGACGCTGATGTTCTTCTCGTTTGAGACGCACCGGAACCCAAACTGGCTGAAACGGAAATACCGCCAGCTCAAGTTCGAAATCACGGGCCGCCTATAAAGGGGCCCGTTTTGTTTTT
>CAYHXS010000017.1:0-10052 GCA_964360665.1 uncultured Candidatus Saccharibacteria bacterium
TTAAATTGCCTGTGTAGCTCAGTGGTAGAGCGAGGTCTTCATAAGGCCGAGGTCGGAGGTTCGATCCCTCCCATCGGCACCAAATCAGTTCAAGGCAATTTTAATTTTTCCCACAGGCACAAATTTTAGAAACCGAAGTCAGTTTGGTTTTTTGCCTTAAATTTCTTATAATTTAATAAGGACTTGTTAATAAATATATGAATAGGAAATTCGCTTGGTTTTGCATATTGGCTTTAACCGTGGCCGCCGGTTACTTTTTATTTGATAAGGAGGGCGTTTTTAGTTTTACCATTCCTTTTATTCAGGTGAAGAGCCGTAATATTGTTAAGGAAATAGACAAGGTGGCAGTTCCGTTGAAAAAAGCGGCGGTTAACGCGCTGTCAGCGGGCGTCAGCCAGGTCGCGGATTTGGCGGTTGAAAAAAGCGGGGAAGTTTTTTCGCAGGCGGCAGAGGCGGTAAAAAAAGAAGCTTTTAACGCGTTAAAAGGCGCGGTGGAAGAAAAAGTGAACAGCTTGGGAGTGGAATTGGGGGTTGGCGGCGGAGGCGGCGATGGCGCAAAGCCGGCGCCGGTAAATTCGGATATTCCGATAATTTTTTCTTTTAACACCAACAGCCCGGCTAATTTTACGATTAAAAACCGCGGCGCGGAAAAATTATCTTACGAAGTTGATTGGCGTGACGGGGAAAAATCAAGCGGAGAAATAAATGCCGGTAAATCCGCCAATGTATTCCATTCTTGGAAATCTGCCGGCGAATATCAGCTGAAATTCAAAATTTTCAATTCTAAAGAAGAAAAAATATACCAGATTTTAATTTCCATAATTTAATTTGCGTATGCCTAAAAATATAGATATAGAAAAAATAAAAAACGAGGCGGAGAAATTAATCCGGAAAGCGAACGATGCCCGGTTTTTGGAGGATGTCCGGATTAAATATTTGGGAAGAAAAAGCGGTGAAATAACCAAAATCGTGAAATTGATTCCGGATTTGCCGCTGGAAGAAAAGAAAAAAATCGGGCCGGCAGTTAATGCTCTGAAAAGAGAGGTGGAAGAACTTTTGGAAAATCGGCTGGAAGCGCTGAAATCCTCCGCGTCCAAATCTTCCGCGCTAGACGTGACTATGCCCGGAAAAAAAGTTTTTTTGGGCCATTTGCATCCGTTGACGCTAGTGGAAAAGGAAATCAGGGAGATTTTTAAGGCGATGCATTTTTCGGTTATTGAGGGCCCTGAAGTAGAGACCGAATATTATAATTTTGACGCCTTGAATATTCCCAAAAACCATCCGGCAAGGGATATGTGGGATACGTTTTGGCTGCGCCAAAACGAGTTAAAAGTTCCTAGCCGGGCAGGCAAAAGTGAAAAGTCTAAGGACAGATTATTGCTGCGGACCCATACTTCGCCGATGCAGGTGCGGTATATGGAAAAACACAAACCGCCATTTCAAATTATTGTTCCGGGAAGGGTGTTCCGTTACGAAGCCACGGACGCTTCCCACGAGATTAATTTTCATCAGGTGGAAGGTTTGATGGTCGGCAAGGACATTAATCTGGCGAATTTTAAATTCGTTTTTCAGGAATTTTTTAAGCGGTTATTTAAGAAAAACGTGGCTATTCGTTTGCGGCCGAGTTATTTTCCATTTGTGGAACCGGGACTGGAAGTGGACGTGGAATGCGTGAAATGTGGAGGCAAAGGCCTAATCTCTCGAGGCGAGACGGCCGACCGGACGCAGTCCGGTTTAGGCTGCAATATTTGCAAAGAAACCGGCTGGCTGGAGGTGATGGGCGCGGGAATGGTTCATCCGAAAGTATTTGAGGCGGCGCGTTATAATCCCCGGGAAGTCAGAGGTTTTGCTTTTGGGCTCGGTTTGGAAAGAATCGCGATGATTAAATACAATATCCCCGATATCCGGCTGTTCTATTCCGGCGATTTAAGATTTATTAAGCAATTTTAAGAGCGCATGAAATTTTCTTTTTCTTTAATTAAAAAATTGGCGCCGGGAAATTACGGTAAAAATGAACTGGCAGAAAGGTTAAATTTGCATTCTTTTGAGGCAATTGATTTGGGCGGTGATGTTTTGGAAATCGCGGTTACGCCGAACAGATTTTCCGACGCGGCGTCGCATCTGGGAATCGCGAGAGAGGTGGCGGCGATTTTTGGTTTGAAATTGAAAGACCCTTTGGTAATTAATTTTAAGGCTGATGCTGATAACGCGGGAATTTTGAAAGTAAACGTAAAAGATAAAAAATTATGCCCGCGTTATATGGCGGCTTACGCGGAAGGAGTTACTGTCGGCCCGTCGCCGGCGTGGTTGAAGGAAGTTTTGGAAACTTGCGGCCTGCGTTCCATTAATAATGTGGTGGATATCATGAATTACGTGATGCTGGAAATCGGCCAACCAATGCACGCTTTTGACGCGGATAAAGTTTCCGGAGGATTGGTGGTGCGGCTGGCGAAAAAAGGAGAAAAAATAGAGACCATTGACAGCCAAAAGATTGATTTGGATGATAAAATTTTGGTGATTGCCGACGCGGAAAGCCCGTTGGCGATTGCCGGCATCAAGGGTGGAAAGTCCAGCGAGATTTCTTTTAAATCCAAAAGGATTCTGATTGAATCGGCGCATTTTGAAAGCGCGAACATTTATCTGACTTCCAAAAAAATCGGGTTGCGGACTGACGCCTCAATCAGGTTTTCGCATGATCTGAGTCTGGCAATGCCGGAGCTTGGAATGCGGAGGGCGCTGGCACTTTTAAAAGAATTGGCCTGCCCGGCTAGGGCCGGCGGGAAAGTTTATGAGCCAGTTGATGTTGTTGCAAAAAAACTTGCGAAAAATTTGGCACCGTTTAATTTGCGGATGATTAACGCGCTGATTGGAGAAGAAATCGGAGAAAAACCAGCCTTGGAAATTTTGGAAAAATTAGGATTTAAAAAATCCGGAAAGGCGCTGGAAGTTCCGCCTCTGCGCACGGATATTAACTGTTTGGAGGATGTTGCTGAAGAGATTATCAGGATTAGGGGTTACGGCAGTTTGCCGATGACGCCGCCGCGGGTGGCGCTTGGAGTCGTTGAAGAAGAAGAAATAATTTTATTGAAAGATTTAGTGAGAAATTTTATGGTTAGTGCGGGAATCAGCGAGGTTTATAATTATTCTTTAGTTTCGGAAGAAAATAACGGCTTAGCGCTATTTTCCGGCGAACCGGTGAAGTTGGCAAATCCGATGAGCAGGCAAACCTCGGAATTGCGCGATAGTTTGGCTTCAGGATTGATAAAAAATCTTGACGAAAATAAAAAATTTGCCGCTGAAGTCCGAGTTTTTGAAATCGGAAAAGTTTTTCATTCGGAAAAAGGAGCGGTCCGGGAATTCGCTTCTTTGGGTGTGGTCTTGTCTTCCGGCGGGGGAGTTCTGGAATTAAAGGGTTTGGTTGGCGGCCTTTTTGACCGGCTGGGGATTACGGATTATTTTTTGCCAGATCTGCGTTCAGCCAGTAAGATTTTAAAAGACCATGAGTCGCTGCGCGTTGAAACCGGCGACCATCGGGTAATCGGCTACCTTGGTTCTTTGAAAAACAGCGCCGGAGCGCTGCTGGAACTTAATTTGGAAAAACTTCTGGAAGAAACGGATTTTGAAAAAGAATACGAACCGCTGGCCAAGTTTCCGTCAATTATCAGAGATATTTCAATGTTTGTTTCTTCGGAAACGCGGGTGGGTAATATTTTGGATTTGATCCAGCGGGTCAGTTCCAAACTGGTGAATGACGTTGATTTGATTGATTTTTATGAGCCGACGCCGGAAAAATTGCGCGACCGGAGCATTCCAACGGAAGAAAAAAATAAAAAGAGCTTGACCTTCAGGATTGTTTTTCAGGCGCCTGACAGGACTTTGACTGATGCCGAGGCTGATAAGGAAATGGCGCTCATTAATCAGGTTTTGGTGGAAAATTTTAATGCGGAACTCAGATAAATTTTTATGGGGAGCCGCCACTTCCGCGTATCAGGTTGAGGGCGGCAATAAAAATGACTGGAGCGAAACGGTATTTGATGCCGGACAGGCGACCGGCCATTATTATCGTTTTGAAGAGGATTTTGGTTTGGCAAAGTCTTTAGGGCATAACGCGCAGAGGATTTCCATTGAATGGTCGCGGATAGAACCGGAAAAGGGAAAGTTCAACCAGGAAGAATTGGAACATTATTACAAGGTGATTTCGGCGATACGCGAAAAAGGAATGGAGCCCATGGTTACGCTTTGGCATTTTACCAACCCGATATGGTTCGCGCGCCTCGGCGGGTTTACAAATAAAAAAGCCGAGAAATATTTTAGCCGGTACGTTAATTTTGTCGTCGGCAATCTGAAAAACTCGGTAAAGTTTTGGATTACCATTAATGAACCGATGATTTACGCGGCTAACGCTTATTATAAAGGTATTTGGCCGACACAAGAATTTTCGCCCATTTTTTCTTATTTCAAAGCGATAAATAATTTGATTAAGTGCCACAGGACCGCCTATAAGATAATCCATCGGCATAATCATTCGGCTCAAGTCGGCATTGCTAAAAATAATATTCATTTCGGCGACCACGGATATCCATGGCGTTTATTGAAAAAAATCGCGGAATACTGGTGGAATAGTTATTTTTTGAATAAAATTTCCCGGCAGCAGGATTTCATCGGATTGAATTATTATTTCCACAAACACATCGGAGAAATTTTTTTCGGAAAAAAAGAGCCGCATCCGGTCAGCGATATCGGATGGGGCATTTATCCGAAGGGACTGTACCATATACTGAAGGATTTAAAAAATTATAAAAAACCGATTTATATAACCGAAAACGGCCTGGCGGACGCTAAAGACCAAAAGCGGGAACAATTCATAAAAGACCATGTTTATTGGATGAAAAAGGCGATGAACCATGGGGTTGACGTGAGGGGATATTTCCATTGGTCGCTGATTGATAATTTTGAATGGGATAAAGGATTTGGCCCGCGGTTCGGCTTGATTGAGGTTGATTACCGGACTATGGAAAGAAAAATAAGGCCGAGCGCTTACGCGTATAAAAATATTATAAAAGACAATTCATGAAGAAAATATTTTTTGCGGCATTCCTGATTATTGCCGTTGTTCTGATTTTTATTTTCGGTTTACGGGCGGATTTGGCTCCTGGACTTGAAAATTTCGGCGTTACTTTCAGCCGGTTGGCAACCGCGGATTTTGGCCTTGATTGGAAAAAAACCTATTCTGATATTTTGGATGATTTAAAAGTCAGAAATCTGCGGCTGGCGGCTTATTGGACGGAAATTGAGAAAGGCCAGGGGCAATATTCATTTGCTGATTTGGACTGGCAGGTCGCGGAAGCGGAGAAACGCGGCGCGAAAATAATTTTGGCGATTGGTCAGCGTTTGCCGCGGTGGCCGGAGTGCCATATTCCGGAATGGGCGGAAAATTTGCCGGAAAAAGAGCGGCAGGAAAGATTGTTAAAAGTTATAGAGTTAATAGTCAATCGTTATAAGTCATTGTCCGCAGTCAGATATTGGCAGGTGGAAAACGAGCCATTTTTGGCCACTTTCGGGCATTGCCCGCCTTTGGATAAAGATCTTCTGGATAAAGAACTGGCTTTGGTGCGTTCGCTGGATTCAAGGCCGGTTATTGTTACGGATAGCGGAGAATTGAATCTTTGGCTGGAAGCGGCTAAGCGGGCGGATATTTTCGGAACCACGATGTACAGGATTATTTGGAGCCCGCAAATTCCCGGAGGCGGTTATTTTCAGTATCCTTTTCCGTCGGTTTTTTACCGGTTTAAAGCCGTGCTGGTAAAATATTTCGCTGGCGCGAAAGATATTGTCGGAGTTGAACTGCAGGCGGAGCCGTGGGGGCCGAAACCAATACGGGAAATGTTGCCGGAGGAAAGGGATAAATCTTTAAGTTTGGAGCAATTCAAAAATAATATTGAGTACGCGGAAGCAGTAGGTTTTCGGGAGCAATATCTTTGGGGGGTGGAGTGGTGGTATTGGGAGAAATTGAACGGCCGGCCGGAGTTCTGGGAGTACGCGAAAACTTTATTTTAAGTGGAAATAAAACTTTTTATTTTTTAGTATTGTTTTATAGGTATGAATAAAAAATATAAAATTGGGATTATTGGCTTGGGCTTTCTTGGAGGGTCGATGGATAAATATCTTTCTTCTCGTGGAATTACGCCGCTGCGATATGATAAAAAAGGTGTCGGTTCCCAAGAAGAAGTCAATTGTTCGGATATCGTTTTTATTTGCGTAAACACGCCTTATGATGAGCGTAAAAAACAAGCCGACCTTTCTTACGTAAAAAGCGCCGTTTCCATTTTAACGGGGAAAAAGATTATTGTAATCAGATCAACGGTTCCTCCGGGAACAACGGATTCTTTACAAAAAGAATTCCCCCAACACGCCTTTCTTTTTAATCCAGAATTTTTACGCGCTAAAACTGCTTATAAGGATTTCATTAAACCGACGCGGCAAGTGGTTGGTTATACTGAAAAAAGCAAGAAATATGCCAAAAAGATTTTGGATTTATTGCCCGCGGCTCCTAAAAAATATTCACGATTAGTTTCTGTTAAAACAGCTGAATTGCTTAAATATGCTTCAAATGTAATGTTGTCTATTAAAGTGGCGGCTGCGAATAAATTTTTTGATTTTTGTGAAGCCTTAGGGGTTGACTATGATGATATTAAAAATTTACTTATGGCAGATCCCCGGATTGGAAGCTGGGGCCTAGATGTTATGTTTGAAAATTTTCGCGGCTATAATGGCACTTGTTTTCCGAAAGATGTTCGGGCGTTTATCGCCTTGGGAGAAAAAATAGAAGTAGATATGAAATGGATTGAAGAAATGGATGATGCTAATTTGAAGCTTTTAAAAAATCAAAATCTGAATCCGAATTATGGCCATCCAAAATTAAAATAAAATTAGACCGAATTTCGGTTGATTTTTAGGTTAAAATTTGGTATATTAATAAGAAGAAAAAGCGCGAGCTTTTTTAAGTTTAAACAAGATTTATGCCCCCAAAAAAAGAACAAAAACAGGGATCTTACACAGCCAAAGACATTTATGTTTTGGAAGGATTGGAACCGGTGCGTAAGCGCCCGGGAATGTATATCGGGACAACTGATTTCGCGGGTCTTCATCATTTGATTTGGGAAGTAGTGGACAATTCCATTGACGAGGCAATGGCCGGGTACGCGAAAAATATCCGCGTGGAATTATTGCCGGGCAATAAAATCAGCGTTGACGATGACGGCCGCGGTATTCCGGTGGAAACGCATAAGCAGACCAAAAAATCCGCTTTGGAAACCGTGTTGACTACTTTGCATGCCGGAGGAAAATTCGGCGGCGAATCTTACAAAGTCTCCGGCGGACTCCACGGCGTCGGTGTTTCCGTGGTTTGCGCGCTTTCCGAGTGGCTGAAGGTAGAAGTTTGCCGTGACGGCTATGTTTGGGTGCAGGAATATAAGCAAGGTAAGCCGCAATATAAAGTGAAAAAAACCGTGAAGTCCGACCGTACCGGCACCAAGGTCATTTTTATTCCCGACCGCGAGATATTCGCGAAAATTGAGTGGGATTTCAAAAAAGTTACCGAGCATTTGCGCCAGCAGGCCTTTCTCACCAAGGGCGTGAGACTGGAAATCACAGACCAGAGAACTTTGCCGGCCAATTACCAGGGTTTTTATTTTGACGGAGGCCTTCTTTCGTTCATTAAATATATTAATGAAGGCGAAAAGCTGATTCAGGGCGACCCGTTTTACGTTCATAAGGAGTTGGACAAAATTGATGTTGAGGCGTCGTTTTTATATAACGAGGATATTGAAACCAAAGAATTGAGTTTTGCCAATAATATTTATACTCCTGACGGCGGAATGCACCTGACCGGATTCAGGTCGGCATTAACCCGCGTGCTGAATGACTACGCGAATAAAGAAGGTTATATAAAAAACAAAGACGACAGTTTGACCGGAGACGATGTCCGGGAAGGTTTGTCAGCCATTGTTTCGGTTAAACTTCGCGATCCTCAGTTTGAGGGTCAGACAAAAGCGAGATTGGGAAACCCGCCGGCAAGGACTGCCGTGGAAGCGGTGGTTGGCGAGGCGTTGAAAGACTGGCTGGAGCGCCATCCCGCGGATTTGCGCAGTATTATCGGAAAGTGTCTTTTGGCGGTAAAAGCGAGAAAAGCCGCCAAAGCGGCGAAAGAAACCGTGCTTCGCAAGGGCGTGCTGGAAGGTCTTACTTTGCCCGGAAAATTGGCGGATTGCAGTTCCCGCGATGCTTCGGAATCGGAGCTTTTTATAGTTGAGGGCGACAGCGCCGGCGGCAGCGCCAAGCAGGGCAGGGATCGCCGGACGCAGGCGATTCTTCCGCTTAAAGGAAAAATTTTGAATGTGGAAAAATCCCGCATTGATAAAATGCTTTTGAATAAAGAAATAAAAGCGCTGGTGGTTGCCATGGGGACTGCCATTGCCGAATCTTTTGATTTATCCGGATTGCGCTATCATAAAATAATTTTAATGACCGATGCCGATGTTGACGGCGCGCACATCAGGACGCTTTTATTGACGCTTTTCTACCGCTATTTTAATCCGTTAATTACTAACGGGAATATTTATATTGCCCAGCCGCCGCTTTATAAGGTTCAAAGAGGAAAAGAATTCCAATATGTTTACAGCGACGCGGAAAAAGAAAAAATAGTAAAAGAATTTTCCAAACAGGGGGAAAAAACCGCGGTTGGCATACAGCGGTACAAGGGCCTTGGTGAAATGAATCCGGAACAATTATGGGAAACAACCATGAATCCGGGAAACCGCGTTTTAAGGCAAGTCATGATTGAAGACGCGGTCGCGGCCGACAAATTATTTGATATTTTAATGGGACAGGAAGTGGAACCGAGAAGGAATTTTATCCAGGCGAGAGCGTTATCAGTGAAGAACTTGGATATTTAGAATTTTCAATGATTGACAATTATTAAAATCTTAAGCATAATAATACGAATGTTTAACAAATTAATTTCTTTTTTTCAGGAAGCGCGGCAAGAACTCGCCCGGGTTAATTGGCCGACGCGGCAGGAAACTATCCGGCTTACGGCCACGGTAGTCGGCATTTCGCTTTTGTTCGCCGTATTTTTGGGCGCCTTGGATTTTGCTTTCGCGGATTTGTTAAAATTAATACTGCTTCGTTAAGAAGGATATTATTTTAGACATTACCTATGAGCGAGCAAAATAAAGAGAAAACATCAAAATCCGGCTCAAAAATGGCGGAAATAAAAAATACAGAGCGCCATTGGTACGCTATCCATACTTATTCGGGCTATGAAGACGCAGTGGCGCGTTATTTGAAACAGCGCGTGGATTCTTTGTCAATGAATGATAAGATTTTTAATGTTATTGTTCCGAAAGAGACGAAAATTAAGATAAAAAACGGCAAGCGCAGGACGGCGGAAGAAAAGATCTATCCCGGATACGTTCTGGTGGATATGACTTTGACTGAAGATTCCTGGTATGTGGTGCGCAATACTCCGCGGGTTACAGGATTTGTCGGTCCTGATTCCACTACGCCGACCCCGCTTTCTAAGGATGAGATTGACATGCTGATGGCGAGGATGGGAGGAGGAGGAGAAGCGAAATTTAAGGTTGACCTTCAGGTAGGTGAAATGGTAAAAATTATAGACGGTCCGTTTAAAGATTATGACGCCAAGGTTTCGGAAGTGGATAATGAAAAAGCCAAGGTTAAAGTTTTAGTTCCGATTTTCGGGCGCGATACCGTGGTAGAACTTGACTCATTGCAGATACAAAAAATTTAAAATTTTAAGATTTATTTATGGCAAAATCAATTAAGGCAAAAATTAAGATTCAAATTGAAGCGGGGAAAGCAAATCCTGCGCCGCCAATCGGCACGGCTTTGGGTCCGCAGGGCGTCAATATCCAGGATTTTTGCAAGAAGTTTAATGACGCGACCAAAGATATGACCGGTGATGTGGTGCCGGCGGAAATTACGATTTATGAAGACCGCAGTTTTGATTTTAAATTAAAAACTCCTCCGGC
>CAYHXS010000018.1:0-9872 GCA_964360665.1 uncultured Candidatus Saccharibacteria bacterium
CAGCGATACCAAGCTGATGCGCCTCCGGCAGTTGCCGCACGAAACGCAGGCAGAGCTCATCAATTTTATTAAAAAAGCGAAGATTGTCTCTTGTGCGGAAACTGTCGGAATTTCAGCGGCTTGGTCGCCCGTCAGCTGACCGGGCGCCGCTGAAATGAGACGTAGCGGGCTTTGACCGCTGGAGTCAAAGAACCGCGGTTCCGCAAAGAGATGATCTGAGCGATTAGTTTTGTGTTATTATAAAATTAATGAAAGGCAGAAAGGGGTTTACCTTGATTGAAATTTTTATTACCATAAGCATTTCGGTTCTGCTTTCGGCGGCGATGATTTTGTATAACCGCACTGGCGAGCGGCAGATTGCCTTGTTTAAAGACCAGGCGCGGGTTATCAATTTGATTTTGCGGGCGAAATCGCTGGCGCTCCAAACTTATACCGAAGGTTCAGCAGCCTGCGGCTACGGAGTCCATTTTGATTCCGCTATTGGCGCGGCAATTTTATTCAAGGACCAGGCGGCTGATTGCGCCAATTCTGACAATGTTTATTCCGGGCCGTCCGAAGAAATCGGCAAAGTCGTTTTGCCAAGCGGAGAAAAATTTTCTCAGCTGGATTTTTCCGACATTACGTTTATTCCGCCGGATCCAAGAGTGGTTATAACTCCGGTTATGGATTCCGGATTGATAGTCATTAGCCCATTGGATGGTTCTTCACAGGTAAAAATAAGAGTAAACAGCGCCGGCCAGGTAACTCAGGGTTAAAATCATGTTTTTGAAATTTTTAAGCGATAAAAAGGGACAGATGATGGTGGAGGTTATGATTGCGCTGTCTATCGTTATGGTGGGGCTTTTGGGAATTTTCACGCTGACTTCCCGTTCTTTGAGTTTGAATAACGTGGTGGCGAGCCAATATATCGGCTCTAATTTGGCAGCCGAGGGAATTGAAATTGTAAAAAATCTTTTGGATAAGAACGCGATTCAGGGCAGGCCCTGGAATGAAGGCGTTTCCACCGGAAATTATGAAGTTGATTACGCTTCCACGGCGTTAAGCGGTTATGCCAACCGGGCCATTTTATTTAATTCCGGAAACGGATTTTACGGATACAGTTTTGGCAATCAGACTAATTATCGGCGGATGATTACTGTTGAAACAATTGCTCCGGATGAAATTAAAGTCAGTTCCTCCGTGTCCTGGGTTACCCGCGACGGAGCAGTTTATCAGGTTGATTTGGAAGATTATTTTTATAATTGGCGGTAATCATGAAAACATTTTTTCAAAAAATAAATTTGAAAAGTGGTTTTACAATGGTGGAAATGCTGGCGGCTTTAAGCGTTTTCATGATAGTTATTTCCATTGCCAGCGGAACTTTTATCAAATCTTTGCGGACGCAAAGGGCAACAGTTAATTTCATCGCCGCCAACAGTAATGCCGGCCTGGCAATGGAACAAATATCGCGGGAAATCAGGACCGGAAGCAATTTTTCTTCCGGCGGCAATCAGATTAATTTTGTCAATTCGCGCGCGGAGAACGTCATTTACCGGTGGAATTCCACGGATGAATCTTTGGAACGGAGCGCGGACGGGATAAATTTCAAGCGGCTTACCGCGGACAATGTAAGAGTGAAGAACGTTTTTTTTAATGTTTTTACCGGTTCGCCGTCGGACCAATATCCGCCGCGGATAACCATAGTGCTGCAAGTCGGCGGGCTAGGGGAATTGTTGAGCGGCTCCGTGGTTAATTTGCAGACTACGGTCAGCGCCCGGCTTTTGCAATAAAAAAGGCGTTACGCTTTCAAGCGTGGAAGTGAGATTTTAAGCCTGTCTTTGGCGGAGTTGACAAAAACTTATTTTTAGGTTACTATTATAACAATAAAAAGCTTGGTCTTTAACAAGCGAAAAAGAGGCAAGGAGGAAGGACAATGAAAAGATTGATAGGGATACTCATCGCGCTAGGCGTTTTTTCGTTCGCGGTTTCCGCGGCCATGGCCGGCGGGAGCAAGCGGAATTCACTGGAGTTGCAGTATGTGGCAGGGGACTATCAGGCGACAACCGTGCTTAGCAATGGTGTCAATAGGTATGAGATAAGCGAAAATGCGTCGATGATTGGTTTGGATGCGAGTTGGAATTTCCACCGGCGTTTGTTCAAGCATTGGTCCTGGGGATGGACAATTAAGTATCGGGACATTGAGACAGCCACTGGTAATCTTGGGTTTATTGGCGGCGGGGCAATGTTCGGGTATTTTTCCAATGTTTTTGATGATAAGAATTGTCGGCCATTGGGCTGGCATATTTATATAAATAATGGCATTGGTCTGTTATCGGGAGTGAGTGACGCCTATAGCGTAAACCAACCCGTGATATTCACATCTGTGAATCTCGGTTTGGATTTCAAGCTTTATGGCCAAGATTCCGATGATCCCAAGGAGCGTAAGTCGGCATTGGCATTGAGCTTTGATTTGAGCAATGATGTAGGTAAGGCAAACCTGACATTGAGATACTCGCCGTCGTATAAAGGGGCCTTCTGGGTGAAAGGCCGTTTGATGCCAAAAGTTGGCCTCTCGTACTACTGGTGAAAAGCAACCCCGTCAAGTCAGACTTGACGGGGTTTTTATATAAAGAAAATTTTATGCTCGTGGCTTGGATAATAAATTCCAAATTGCCAAACTAATGCTTAGTAAGCCGATGGAAACAACTAAAAAAACATCCCCATCGCCTTCTGGATAAAAAAATCCTTCAAAAATTAAAACTGTGCCTGATAGGGCGATAATATAATTCCTCCACATATTTTATTCTATTTAGATGATTTATTTAAGCGACCTTTTCATTGTTATTGTTTCTTTTTTCATAATAACATAAAATAATAAAGATGAAAAAAAGTCTTAATATTCTTGCTGATTTTTATAACTGCCAAGGCGTTTTTTTAACTGATGTCGGGTTTATCCGCAAAACTATTATTAAAATTGTATCGGATTCCGGATTTAAAATTATTAATTCTTGTTTTTATAAATTTAAAGGCGGAAAGGGCATTAGCGGAGTTTTTATACTTGCCGAGTCTCATTTAGCGATTCATACATGGCCGGAGAAGCAATCTCTTAATTTGGACATCTTTTTTTGCAATTATAATCGGGAAAATTCTAAAAAAGCACGTTTAGCTTTTAAAGCTTTAAAGCGGCTTTATCGGCCGAGGCGCATTATAAAAAGGGAAGTTCGTCGAGGTCATTAATAAAATGGAAAATCGGCTTGGGAAAAATTTAGTAATTTTATCTATTTTTCTGGTTGCCGGCGCCGCTATCGCTTATGAGATTTTGGCCGGTAGCGCCATGGTTAATTTGCTTGGCGCTTCGGTTTACTACTTTTCTTTAGTTATCGGCATTTTTTTATTCGCCCTAGGGATCGGCGGCTGGCTTTCGGCAAAAATTCAGAAACGGCTTTTTGAAAGGCTGATTTTTATAGAAATTGTTTTATCTTTTCTTGGCGGAAGCTTGAGCGCTTTAATTTTTGGAAATTACGCTCTGGTATTTAATTTTTTAAATAAGTCAATCTTTTCCGGAATTAACTGGTTTTTTGGCGGTTTAATTATTGCCAAATTATTCTTTTCTTTATCGGCCCTATTTTTAATTTTCGCGGTTGGCGTTTTGGCCGGATTTGAATTGCCGTTATTTTCCCGCTTGCTTGCGGAAAAGGAGGACCTCAAAGATGCCCTGGGCAAGGTATTTTTTTGGGATTATGCCGGCGCGCTTTTGGTTTCTATTTTGACGCCAATCTTCTTTTTATCTAATTTCGGCATCATCCGAACCTCTTTTATAATGGGCTTTGTTAATGCTTTAGCGGCCTTGGTTTTGGTTGTTGTTCTTAAAATTGAAAAAATTTCCATTGGTAACGGTCTTAAGATAGGCGTTTTATTCGCGATAATTTTTAATCTGGTCGGATTTTTAGGCGGCAGCCGATTGGAACTTTTTTTTGAAAAAAAACTGTATGGCGAACGGGAGATTTTATACAATTTCAATTCGCCTTATCAGCGTTTTAGTTTTGTCCAAAGCAAAGACGGAGCCATTTCTTTGTATATTAACGGGCAAAGGCAATTTGAATCCGGTGAATGGGATGCGGTTTATCATGAGTCCTTTGTCCATCCGGTTATGAATATTGCCGGCAAGCGATCCCGAATTTTGGTTTTGGGAGGCGGCGACGGCCTGGCTTTAAGGGAAATTTTAAAATATCCGGATGTTAAAGAAGTAACCTTGGTTGATATTGATGAAAAACTGGTGGCGGCCGCCAAGGATTTTGAGTTTATGCGGATTTTAAATCAAAATAGTTTTCGAGATCCGAAAGTGAAGGTTATTATCGGCGACGCTTTTAAGTTTATAGAAGATATAAACGGCCGGGAAATTTATGATATTGCCTTGGTTGATTTTCCCGATCCGAGCGACGACAGCTTATCTCGGCTTTATTCCAAAGAATTTTATCGGCTTCTTAAAAATATTTTAAAACCAGACGGTTTGGCAGTGGTTCAAAGTTCAAGTTATATGGATTCGGTCCAGCAGGTGATTTTACGGACGATGAGTAGCGCCGGTTTTGAAGTTTTGGCCTATCATCCTCCTTATTTTGATCTTTTAGACCAAAATTTTGGTTTTACCTTAGCTTCTAAAAAAAAACTTAACAAAGACGAGTGGCTGAATAAGCCGGTGCCGGTTCAAAACGTGATTTTTAATGAATTAACTTTGGGATCAATTTTGGAATCAAAGCCGATTCCACGTGACCGGATTAGCCGGTCTTTGGAAGTTAATTCACTTTTCCGCCCGACTATTTTTAAAGCCTACGGAGATGTTTTTATAGAGCATTATTTGGAATCCCGCCCCAAAAAATCTATTATTGCTCAAACCGGTTTGTCAGAGGAAGAATTTTATAAAGAATTTGAAAAACTGATTTATAAATCGCCAAGTTCGGCTACTAAGATACCATAATTTTTATCCTGACTTTCAAAATTGGTTAAATAAGTTTTGCCGTCCGGCATTATAATTCCGGCATAATCTTTGCGGCCGTTGAAGATTATTGGAGTTTTAAGCCACACAGCCTCTATCTTTCTAAAGTTTAAAGTCAGTTCTATTAAATTTTTAAGTCCTAAAGTAGTCCAGCGGTTGCTGCCGGTGTTTAAGATAAACTGCGCCCCTAATTTTTTAAGATTTTTAAGATGCGACGGATAGTGGATTTCAATGCAAATTGCCAGGCCGGCTTTAAATTCTTCACTGGTCAATAATTTGGCCGATCCTTTGGAATAGCGGTAATCCGGATTAAACATGGCGTTGTCAGAGCCTAAATCCGGAGTAATTTTGGCAAGATACTGATAATAAAACGGCTGCCAATCGCCAAAAGGCCAATATTCGCTGGCAATGGTGAGATGGGATTTATTATAGACATCAACTAATTCGCCGCGGCGGTTGAATAAAACCGCGCTATTGTATCTTTTGCCGTTTTGGAATGTGGTCAGAGCGGCGATAATATTAGTATTTAAATTTTTAGCCAACTGCCGGTAGGATTTTATTAAAATGCCGGCGTTGGATATGCCGAATTTTATTTTCGCTTCTTCGTCAGCGTCATTCCAAGTTTCAATGTCAATCATATCTTCGGGCAAAACCAAAAGATCGATTTTTGGCCCGATGAGGTCAAGCTCTATTCGGGAAAGAAGATTTTGCGTTAAATAAGCGGCTATTTCTTTTTCTTTTTCACTAAAAATATCAGTTTTGAATTGCAGGAATTCTTCGTCAAATTTTTCATTATTTGAGAGAAGGGCAACGGTTAAATTGGATTTTTCAGCGGAAAAAAAGAAGCGATTTTGATTCAGTTGGTAGCGGGAAAATATAATTCCGCCGATAATAATGCCAATTAGAGCGGTTCCGGTTAAGGCGGATTTTTTGAAATCCCGATTAATTAGTTTAAAAATTAAACAGCTTATTAAAGCATTGATGGCGGCTATAAAAAGGGTGAGCGTAATAATGCCGCCGGAGCCGGCTAATCCTAAAAATGGCGATGATCCGAGGGTACTGCCGGCCATGACAGAAAAATAGGGCAGAAAGCTGTATTGGGCTTCCAAATAATCCCAGATGGCCCAAAGAATCGGCAGGCCGGCAAAAGCGATTTTTTCTTTGAGATAAATCCTCGCGGCAAAAAAAGATATTGGCAAACCGATAAATATTATCGCGGAAGTTAAGACCAAAAGAGGATCAAAGGCAAAATTCACCGTAAAGGTTAAAAATATCAGCCGAAATAAGAGGGTGCCTATTATTAAGCGAGAGAGTGATTTTTCTTCTAAAAAGAAAATAAAAAGAGGCGCCAGGAAAATAAATCCGAGAAGATAATAACCGAATGGGGGGAGCGCTAAAATGCCTAATATTGCCGATAAAACAGGCAAGAACCATATGGCAGATGACATTTGTAGTAATTTATTCATTTGCTATAATTAAATCATAGATGCGATATTATAAATATGATATAATATAAATTATGAATAAATTTTTATCAATCATTGTTTTAGTCGCTGTTTTATATGCTCCATCTGCTTATGCTAAAGGCATACCGGTTGTCGGAACAATAGTAGAAGCAGCAATGAGTGTAGTAGATATCGCATTAGCTGCCGTCGCCATAGCGGTTGTCGGAGCAGTTGATGTTGTTGATGGGGTCGCCAATGCTTTAGGTGTCGGTTTTTTGACTCCAGATTGGCTGACGGAAGGAATAAAGGGAGTCGTTGTTTCAGGTGCTTCATTAGTAAGCGAGTTTACGAATGATTTTTTATTAGGGACAGAAGGGAATTTTAATAATAATGTTCCTTGTGAATTCAGGGAATACGATGTTAATAGAAATATTCCCGAATGCGACGTTGAGGGGCAGCCCCCCATTACCGGCGGCACCGGCGGGGTTCAGCCGCCCGTCATTCCCCCTGTCATTCCCCCAGGTACTTTTACCACTACGGCTTTTGCCAATGCTCTGTCCACCTGCACCGGCATTACCTTAAGCGGGATTAACGCGCAAGGTCATAACTACGCCGTTGTTCGCGATGGTCAGATTATTACCCAGATTTTGGCTTCAGAAACAAGTTATACTGATACCGGTTTGGTTCCGCACACAAATTATGAATACAAAATTAGGATTCCTTATCCGGCGGAAAGCGGTTTGGAAACAACTGATTCCGCCCCGATTGCGACGTATACGCGCTGTTTGCCATCTTGCGGTTTCGGAGTTACCAGTAGTAGCGTGGTTAAATATGGTACCACTAACTTGAGATGGAGATGCAATTATAATGACCCGGTTGCCGACAGGGGAACCTGCAATATCAGCGATTCGTTGGGGACATTTTCCAAAACCTCCGATGCCTTATCCGGTTCCATGGCAGTTAAAGTCAGTGAAAATAATCAATATACTCTTCAATGCACTAATGTTGACGGCACGATTGCCATACCGCAATCCGTTAGCACGTTTGTTCCCGGCGTGAAAGAAGTGAAGCCCTAAAACAATTACTTAAGTAATTGTTCGGGCGATTCCGCGAAGCGGGATTTAGCCGTTCAAATTGGTATTAAATTAAGTTTAAAAATTATGGATAAATTCGCATTTGGGCAAAAGTGGTTTTGGGTAGGTTTGGTAGTGGCAACTATAAGCGGTCCGGCAGGATTGGTTTATTCCGTTGCTTTAATGGTTGAGCCGGAGCGTCGGAAAGAAGGCTTGGCGCTCGCGGTCTGGTCAGTAGTTTGGACCTCTTTGGTTCTTGGAACGATTTACGTTTTACAGCAGGAAAAATAATTCTGAAAAGAAAAAACCGTCCCTCGGGAATACTCGGGACGGTTTTTTTATTTGAAGAATTTAATTTATAATATATGTATGTCAGGTTGGAATAATAAGGGGCAAGCCCTTCGGCGAAACTCAGGGCAAGTGATGCTAATTACGGTTTTGGTGCTTTCGGGGACGCTTTTGGGCGCGACGGCAATTGCCGGGCTTCTGATGCTTTATCAGATTCGCCAGACATCGGATGTTATTAATTCCACCAAGGCGATTTTCGCGGCTGACGCGGGGATGGAATGGCGTTTGTATAAGTTTTTCAAGGCGGACGGCCAGACCTGCAAAGATTGCCCGAACGGCGCGGCTTGTCCGCAGCCGGCTTTTTCCAATAGCGCTTCTTTCCAATCAACGTGTTCCGAACAGCTGTCCAGCACTACCCAAAGCGTGACGCTCCGTTCTAACGGAAATGCTTTCAAAAATAATCGCGCCTTTGAATTAAGTTTTACCCGCCAGGTGTCGGCGCCTTAGGATTTATATGGATAAAAAAGAAGCGAGACAGAGAATTGAAAAGCTTAAAAAAAGCATTGAGCATTACCGTTATGAATATCATGTCCATGATAAGTCGTTGATTTCCGATGCCGCTCTGGACTCCTTGAAAAAGGAGCTTTTTGATTTGGAGTGGCAATTTCCGGAGTTCCTAACGTCGGATTCGCCGACGCAGAGAATCGGGGGCGAACCGCTGAAAGAATTCCAAAAAGTCCGGCATGAAAAGCCCATGCTTTCTTTTAACGATGCTTTTTCCAGGGAAGACATGGCGGATTGGCTAGAACGGCTGGAAAATTATTTTGACCGGAAAATAAAACATACGGATAAAACTTTTTACTGTGAATTGAAAATTGACGGCCTGGCGATTGAATTGGAATATGAAAACGGAGTTTTTGTCCGCGGTTCAACGCGCGGTGACGGATTGGTTGGCGAGGATGTAACGCAGAATTTGAAAACCGTGGAAGCCATTCCATTAAGGTTAAAAGTTGAAGGCGAAAGGTTAAAGATTCCACAGACACTTGTCGTTCGTGGGGAAGTTTTTTTAACAAAAAAAGAATTTGATCGGATTAACAAAGAACAGGAGAAAAAAGGCGGGAAAACTTATGCTAATCCGCGGAATATCGCTGCCGGTTCCATCCGCCAGCTTGACTCGAAGGTTATTGCCGGCCGGAAATTGGATTCTTTCCAATATGACATTGTCAGCGATTTGGGGCAGAAAAAACACGAAGAGGAGCATGAAATGCTTAAAAAATTCGGTTTTAAAATTAATCCGCACAATGCCCACGCGAAAAATCTGGAGGAAGTTTTTGCTTTTCATGAATATTGGGCCAAGCGTCGGGAAAAAATTCCGTATGAGATTGACGGCATTGTGGTGATTGTTAACGGCAATAATGATTTTGAAGACGGCGGAGTTATCGGCAAAGCGCCCCGCGCCGCGATTGCCTTTAAGTTCGCCGCCCGGGAAGCGGCCACGGTAATAGAAGATATTCAGGTGCAAGTCGGCCGTACCGGGGTTTTGACGCCGGTGGCGGTTTTAAAGCCGGCGGCGGTCGGCGGAATAACCATAACGCACGCGACTTTGCACAATTTGGATGAAATCCGGCGGTTGGACGCGCGTATTGGCGATACGGTAATTGTCAGCCGCGCCGGAGACGTGATACCGAAAATAACAAAAGTTTTGAAAGATTTGCGGCCGCGCGGGGTAAAAGAATTTCAGATGCCAAAGAAATGCCCGGTGGACGGTTCGGATACGGTGAAAGACGGCGTTGCCTATAAATGCGGAAACAAAAATTGCGGCGCCCGCAATCGGGAAGGACTTTATCATTTTGTTTCCCGCGCCGCGTTTAATATAGAAGGGCTTGGACCGAAAATTATTGATAGATTTTTGGACGAGGGGCTTATTTCCGACGCCGCGGACATATTTACATTGAAAGAGGGCGATATCGCGGTTTTGGAAAGATTCGGTGAAAAATCCGCGAAAAATATAACGGAAGAAATCAGTTTGAGAAAAAAGATAAGTTTGCCGAGATTTTTATACAGCTTGGGGATTATTCATGTGGGCGAGGAAAC
>CAYHXS010000019.1:0-9773 GCA_964360665.1 uncultured Candidatus Saccharibacteria bacterium
GTTTTTGGTTTTCAACCATTAAGGCAATGCGGCCGAGTTCGGTATTTTGTCCGGTCCGGCAAACTGCGGCATTGGCAAATCCTTGGACTGCCAGGGTTCCGCTGAAAACCATTGATTTCTGGTCTCCGATTACCGCGTGAAAGGGCGCCGGTTCCGTGTTTTTGGAAACAGGGAGCGCTTCTCCGGTTAAAATTGTTTCATCCACCAGAAAATCATTGATATAGATTAGTCTTGCGTCTACGGGTACGCGGTCTCCCTGGGAAATCCTGATAATGTCTCCAGGCACCAATTCTTCAGCGTCAATTTCAAATTCTTTGCTATCCCGGATCACCCGCACCCGTTCTTCAATGTAGCTTTTAAGGTGGGAAATCGCTTCTTCAGCTTTGTTTTCTTGGTAAAATCCTAAAATGCCGTTTAGAAGCACGGCCGCGAAAATAGCAATGGCGTCTTTATAATCTTTGACTAAAATAGTAATCGCGCCCGCGATAATCAATAAGATAATCAGCGGATTGGTGAATTGGCGGAGGAAAATCTTCAATTTTATATTTTTCGGTTTTTCCGGAATTTTATTTTTTCCGAATATTTTCAACCGTTCTTCAACTTCTTCGTCAGAAATTCCTTCATTGGTAGTTTCCAATAAATCTAAAACCTCGCCCGTTTTTAAGGCCCAAAAAGATTTAGGAATTATTTCTTCGGCAATCATAAATAGCTTCTTTTTATTATAACTTAAAAAATCCCCATCGGGGATTTTTAAGATTGGCGGAAGCGGGAGGATTCGAACCTCCGATGCCCTTTCAGGCATAACAGTTTTCAAGACTGTCCGTTTAAACCACTCACGCACGCTTCCATGGACCCCTATCCACATATTAGCTCTAGACGCGCTTTAGGTAAAAATGAAATAGATCAAGGAGTGACGACAATGGTGTAGGTTTACCTACTCCGAGGAGGAACGATAATGAGATATTTCATTTTTGCCAAAGCCCTGCGGGATGCGCCTATTTTATATCATCACTGCGTTGTGGTTCGACAGGCTCACCATCCTGAGCTTCGCCGAAGGATTCCTCCGAAACGTGGTCTTCAACCACAGTTTCGTCATCGCGCCTTGTGCTGAATATAAAATAGGCAGCATCGCGTCAGAGATTAATATGCGGATAGGGGTCTTTGTGGACCTAGGGAGAATCGAACTCCCACCTCCTCCATGCCATGGAGGCGTTCTACCACTATACTATAGGCCCCGAGTATCCAAATCTTTGTATTTTATATTGTACACATAATTTGTTACTATTCAAGCAGTATTTTACTAATTAAATACGAGGAACAATGAAAAGAACGGGTTTTGCCGCAATTATTTTTTTACTTATTTATTTTTTTCCAATTTTCGCAAGCGCCGAACAGTTCAAAATCACAATCAATAAAACAAAGGTTTATCAAGCGGAAATTTTGAAGATTCAAATGGCGCGCAAGAAAAACATTCCGTTTTACATAACTTTTTTGGGACAAAAATATGAATCTTTTTTGTTTGGCAATCATCAGACAGTTTTAATTGGAATTCATTATCAATTAAAGCCCGGAACATATACTTTAGCCGGGTATTTCAGCGGAGCGCCCGGGGTTTATTTTCCATTCGGATATCGTATTGAAGTTAAGGAAAAATTCAAACCGAAAAAATATATCGTGCCAAAACGGCCGCCGGCGGTTCAGGAGGAAATAAATAAAAAATTTCCTGAATTTCAAAGCATCTTCAATAAAAGCCATCCCCAGCCGTTTTTTAAAGAAGGTTTTGTACAGCCGATTAGAAAGGTTTATATTTCCAAAGACGGCAATTTCGGAGCCGACCGTTGCGCCGGAAGAAAGATTAAATCCATTTATTGCCGCTATCACATCGGAACGGATTTTCGGGCTACTTTTGACGAGGAGCGCAAAAAACCGGAAAAGATATTCGCAATTAATAAAGGGAAGATAATAAAGGCTGATTTTTATCCCAATATGGGAAATGTTATAGTCATTGATCATGGCGGAGGAATATTTTCCAGCTATCTCCATTTATCAAAGTTTTTAATTAAAGAAGGCGATACAGTGAGACGCGGGCAAATAATCGCCATTGCCGGCAGAACCGGCACGACCGAAGCCATTCATCTTCATCTGACGATTAAAATGGATAACGGGAAGACCGTGGTTGACCCGCAGAAATTTCTGCGGCTTCTGGGACAATAAATTTACCCCCCGCAATTTGCGGGGGATTTCTTTTTTTACTTCTTTATCTTATACTGCTGTTTAGCGATAATTTGAGAGGTGAATATGAAAGTATGGCCGCGGGTCAAATTGGGAATTATTCCGTTAATTATTCTTGGCATTCCGGTCTGGCTGATGTGGGAATTAGGGAGCGTAATAAACAGCTTGGGATTTCATTTTTTTAAATCCAGCTTATTGAATGTTCCTTTGAATGTAGCTGTTATTTTGACAGTATCGTTTCTTCTCGGTTATCTTTTGGACCGTTCGCAATTCCAGAATTTCATAAAAAGGAATTATGTTAATGTTCCGTTTCCATTTTCATTGATTTGGATGTTGTTTTTGTCACGGGGCGAAGTGAAACTTATTCAAATACAAACCTATGACGGGAATTGGGAGTATGCCCTGGAGACTATGGAATCATGGGAAGAGGGCGGTAAGCTTTGGCACAGAGTTCATACTCTTGGTTGGACAGGAAAGCTTTTTTCCCAGGTGCGTGATGATAATGTGAAAGAAGTTGATCGGCCGGAACGGGCGGTCTGGATGTCAGTTTTTTCTCTGGGATTGTTTAATCCCCCGAAGTGATTCGGGGGATTTTGTTTTGCCTGTGTTGAGTTCTGTATTGGTGCCCTCGCGAGGAATCGGACCTCGATCCGCTCGTTAGGAGTGAGCAGTTCTATCCATTGAACTACGAGGGCAGTATTTTTTTCATTATTTCAGTTTAATATAAAAATCAGTAAATTCCAATTATTAAAGTTATCAACATTTTGGATTTTTAAATGGGAAAGCGGATTTGATATAATAGATATTAGCAATTTTTTAAGTAAATATTACCGTGTCTATAAAAGGGTTGTTATTTTTTGGTGATAATTTTCAAAAATGCTGTGAGGGCATTTTCGGATATTTTCTTTAGAAAAGTAAGACCGGCTGATTCCTGAAGTTCCATAAATAAAAAAAATCGGGTGGCGGGCAGAATATTATTTAAATTTTTATTTTTTAATTCTCTCGCACGAGCATTTTCTCTGTTTATGAAATTGACGGCAATTTTGCCGGTTTGGGAAATCTTTTGACTGTTCCAAATTAAGTGACCTCTGCGAAACTATTTTCTCTAATTGATAAGAGAAATTTTGACTTAAATTCAAGGCTTGCCGACGAGCTTGTGGTGATAACCACGGCGAGGAGGCATAACGAAGAAGTTAATCAAAATTTCCTTACCCTTCGGCCTGCCTGCCGGCAGGCAGGGAATCTTGATTTTGTCCAATTTCATCGTTGTTCGTCGGAAAGGTAGCTTATGCTATGATTTCCTCCTCACGCCTTGAAATTGATACAAAATCAATGATTTCAATTTAGGGAAGATATTTTCGCAGAGGTCACTAGTTGAAAGGTTTGCCGACCCTTTTATGGGCGTGTTATAATGGCTTTATTAAAATAAAAGGTCGTTATTTGAAGATTTTTTTATAATTTTATGGCAGAAGAAACAAAGCCAGAACCAGTGACGGGATATTGCGTAAAGTGTAAGGAGAAACGGGAAATGAATGATGCCAAGGAGGTGACCATGAAAGGGAAGGGCGGTAAAACCAGGATGGCGATGACCGGCATTTGCCCAACGTGCGGCACTAAAATGTTTCGGATTATGGGCGCGAAAAAGGAGTAGAGTTTATAGGCCTATAAATTTTAAAGTAAAAATCCGGTTTTGCGCCGGATTTTTACTTTTCGGGCTTTTTATGAATAATTTGCCGGATATGCTATTATTCTAATCAGAACCTATCTTAAAAAAGGTCGCATTAATCACCAAATTAAAACTATTATGGCAAAAGTTAATTCTGCATTTATGAAACCGCTCACAGTGAGCGCCGAGTTAGCCGCAGTAGTTGGAAAAGGCCCAATGCCCCGCAGTGAGGTGGTAAAAAAACTTTGGGTATATATCAAGAAAAATAATCTTCAGGATCCAAAGGCTAAGCGAAATATCATCGCTGATGTAAATTTGAAAAAGGTTTTTGGAGGAAAGGCGGTTGTTGATATGTTTGAAATGACTAAGCTTGTATCAAAGCATCTTTCCTAAATCTATTTTTCGTTAAAATAAAAATCTGTCCCGCTTTTCGCGGGGCGGATTTTTTGTTAGAGTAATTTACGAAGGAGACGTGGCTGAGCGGCTGAAGGCGCCGCACTCGAAATGCGGTATGTCCGAAAGGGCATCGGAGGTTCGAATCCTCCCGTCTCCGCAATGAAAATTACGTTAAGATTCACAATTATTGCCTTAATCCTTTTTGCTCAGCTTGTTGCGGGGCTTTGGCATATAACCGACCAGTTTATTGACGGGCGGTACCATTATAATTGGGGCCCGCCATTTTGGCTTATGAATGCCAAGGCCACGAATGATGCCGGTCTTTTAAAAAGTTATTTCGGAATTGCGCGCAGTTATGAAGCGCCCGCCAACGGACAAGAAGCAAAAATCGGTTATTACGCGAGCCATCCGGAATTAATAGGGCCTACATTCGCGCTTTGGACCCGCGTTTTTGGTTACGGCGAATGGTCTCCGCGGCTTTTTACGCTTTTGCTGACAATGTCGGCAACACTGCTGTTGTTCGCGGCTTTTTATAAATCTTTTGGATTATTATTCGCTTCTATTTTTGGCGCGCTTTTCGCTTCATTGCCGCTGATATACATTTACGGAAAAATGCTTGATCCGGTTGCGCTCGTGATGCTTTTTCTATCGGTATCGCTTTTTGGTTTTATAAAAACGCTTCTTAAAGAAAAATTTGGGCTGTCAATTTTATTCGTTGGGATATTGGGGATGGGACTATCAGATTGGTCAGGATTGGTGTTTGGCGGATTGGTTTTTGTTTTATCAATTTATTTATTAAGGCATGATTCGGCCGCTTTAAAAAAGACCGCGCTTCTTATCGGCGGCGCAATCCTTTTAAGCCTGTTAATATATTTTACTCAAATATATTTGCAGGGCGGAGAAACTATTGTCGGGCTTGTTAAAAATTACGCAGGTTTATTAAAATACCGCGCGGGTATCGGAGCTAATGACCAGGTGGCATGGTTAAATTATTTTTGGTCACAAATCTATTACTTTAAAGATAATTTTACCCTGCCTTTGGTTTTATTGGGCATAATCGGGCTGGTTTTGGCTGTTAATGCCGAATCACGAAAACGCGACAATGTTGTGAAACTCGGGACGGCATTATTTATTTTTTTTGTTTTTCTCGGCGAGCTTTTTTACCTGACATTTCTTAAACAAGCAAGTTTGAGGCATGTTTATTACCAATATTATTACGCGATTCCTTTTACTTTTGGAGCTCTTTATTTATTGCAATGGTGTACGGCAAGATTTTTTTCCCACAGAAACAGCATCCGCGCTTTTGCGGCTATCGGCGGCATTGCCGTATTGTTCAGCGGCTGGATGTCGTATGCGGCCTACACGAAGCTTTTATTTAAGGATATCTGGGGAGACCGCAGCGATATTGAACTTATAAAAACATTGAAAAATATACCTTTAACCGAAAAAATTGTTGTTATGGACAATGAAACAACGTTAGGGTGGTTTTCAAATCCGAATATTAATTATTACGCGGGACGGGCTTTGGAGGGCCATCTTATAAATTCAAGCGTAAAACCCGAAGCTTCATATTATATTGTTTCAATAGCGGCCGTTGAATCAAAATTATCCCAATCCTGCTCCAAACATTTTTGTTTAATTAAAAATGGCGCGGATATTCCGTTGGAAAATTCCGGCGCGAAAGAATTTAATATTAAGACAATAAACAACGATATTTACGGCTACTCGTTTGAATATCCGGCAATTTTAACCGGCGGGCTTTGGAAATTGACTCCGGAATTGGAAAAAAACGGCGTTAAAGAAAGCATCGTCTTGCAAACCCCGCCTGATTTTCCGGAACGGTTGATAATTATGGCGTCAGTTGAAGACCATCCGGATGCTTCCGCCGATTTAGAATCGTTCGCTGACAGTTATGAAGAAAGTTCCCGCGCCGCCGGCATGCAACTTACCCGAATTGCCTCAAAAAAATTATTTATTGACGATGTTAAAGTGGCTGAACGGAAATACGCCGTCCAAAAATCAAATATGCCTTACAACATAGTCCGTTTCGCGTTGCGCGGCCCGCGGCTGTATATATTTTCAATATTCCGGGCGGATAACAACGTTTTCACGGAAATGGAAAGGGCAATTTTTGATTCAATCCACTTTTCGCAAATATAAAATTTTATTTGACACAGTAGCGGGGTTTTTTATTGCGGAATAGAAACATTTACTTTATACTCTTTTTGGCATTTTGATACGTTAAAAGGAGGAAAAGATGGAAGGCAGAATAGAGGAACTGGTAAAGAGTTATTTTGAGAAAAAGGGATTGCCTTGGCGTCCGGCGCTTACATTCAGCGATGTTTCCATTATTACGAAGTTCTCCGATGTTTCGCGCCGCTCGGACTTGAATAATTTCCGGGTTAATTTATCAAAGAATTTTGTTCTCAACATTCCGGTTATTTCGGCGAATATGGAAGATGTTACCGGCGCGAAAATGGCGATTGCTTTGGCGCGGCTTGGCGGACTGGGATTTATCCATCAGTTTTTTCCGATTGAAGAAAGAGTCCGGAGGGTGGAAAAAGTAAAGCGCGCGGACAACGCCTTGATTGAAAATCCCGTTAAAATTTTGGATACGGCGAATTTCAGCGAGGCAAAACAATTGATGAAAACCTATGATGTTTCCAGCGTGCTGGTGGTTGATTGTTACAATAATTTATTGGGGATCATCACTTCGCGGGATTATCGTTTTAAAAATGATGATTTTTTGCCGGTGCGGTCAGTCATGAAGCCGATGCCTTTGGTTGTCGCGGGATTGAACATAAGCAGGGAGGAGGCGGAAGAGGTTCTGGACAGATTAAAGATTGAAAAACTTCCTTTGGTTGATGATAAAAATAAATTGGCGGGATTGATTACCGCCAGGGACATGCTGAAAGAAAAAGAATTCCCAAACGCGTTAAGGGATAAAAAGGGGCGGCTTTGCGTGGGCGCGGCAGTCGGCGTAAGCGGAAATTATTTGTCTGAAGCGGAAAAATTATTGGCCGCGGGAGCGGACGTGATTTTGGTAGATACCGCGAGAGCCGGTTCGGTTGTTGCCGCGGAAGCGGTCCGTGCAATCAGGGAAAAATTCCCGGAGGCGGTAATCGCGGTTGGCAATATTGATAATCCGGAACACGTTCCGATTTTGGTTAAGGTCGGAGCAGATTGCATAAAAATCGGCGTTGGTCCCGGAGCCCGCTGTAAGACCAGGGTGGTTGCCGGAGTGGGCGCCCCGCAGATATACGCGGTTTCCGCTTGTTCGGCAATCGCAAAGCAATTGGGAGTTTCAATTATTGCTGACGGCGGAATACGGGATAGCGGAGATTTCGCGAAAGCATTGGTTGCCGGCGCGGACGCGGTAATGATAGGAAGTCTGCTTGCCGGCACTGATGAGGCGCCCGGCCTTTTGATCCGGAAAGAAAACCGGCTTGAAAAACAGTATCGCGGTTCAGCTTCGCGGGAATATCAATCCGAAAGAAAACAGCGCGGGACATTGGGAGAAATAAAAAATCCTGAAGGGGAGTCGGCTCCGGTTCCTTACGCCGGTTCGGTTTCCGATGTGATCGGCGGCTTGATAGACGGAATACGTTCTTCCATGAGTTATGTCGGAGCGCGTAATCTGAAAGAATATTGGGAAAGAACGGAATTTTTGTGGATTAGCAACGGAGGATACGAAGAAGGAAAACCGAGAATTTAAGGTTCATTACCGTCCCGCATTGTGGGACGGTTTTTTTTGAAGTATGATTTTCAATATCATTATTTACGGGCCATTAGCTTAATGGTAGAGCACCCGGTTTGCATCCGGGAGATGGGGGTTCGATTCCCCCATGGTCCACAACTGAAAAAATAAAAGTGTGTCCCTGGAGGGAATCGAACCCCCATCACTTCGTCCGAAGCGAAGCACTTTATCCATTAAGCTACAGGGACAGTTGTTTTTATCCTATAATAAAAGTATATACAAAGAAACAGTATGAATATTTTAGAAAAAAAAGAAATTCGGCAAATCGCGCTTATTTTGGAACAAGCCGGTTTTGAGGCATATTTAGTCGGCGGCTGTGTCCGGGATCTTTTGCTTGCCCAGAGCGAAGTCGAAGGGCTTGGCAGAGAGCCAAAGGATTGGGATATTGCCACCAACGCGAATCCGGAGCAGATTCAAAAATTATTTCCTGACAGCGTTTATGAAAATCAATTCGGGACAGTAGGCGTTAAAACCCGGAGCGAAGACTTGGCATTAAAAATTGTAGAAATCACTCCTTATAGATTGGAGGGCAAATACAGCGACAAACGCCATCCGGATGAGATTAAATTTGCCAAGACAATAGAAGAAGATTTGGCGCGCCGTGATTTTACCGTGAACGCGCTTGCTTTGAGCATGACTGAAGGGATGGTCGGTAAAATCGTTGATCCATATGGCGGGCAGGAAGATTTGAAAAATAAAGTTATCCGCGCCGTGGGCAATCCGGAAGAGCGTTTTCAGGAAGACGCCCTTCGTATTCTGCGGGCCGTGCGGTTTATGGCGCAGTTAGATTTTGAAATTGAACCGGCAACGGAAGAATCGGCCAAAAAGCATTCCGGACTGTTGGAATTTATTTCCAAAGAAAGAATCCGCGACGAGTTTTCCAAACTTTTGATGGCTGATAGCGCGACTGACGGCATCCGCAAGCTGCAAAAACTGGGATTGTTAAAATACGCGGTTCCGGAATTGGAAGAAGGTGTCGGTACCGGGCAGAATAAGCATCATATCTATTCGGTATTTGAACATAATGTCCGTTCGTTGGAATACGCGGCAGAACAGAATTTTTCCTTTGACGTGCGCCTGGCCTCGCTTTTGCATGATGTTGGCAAGCCACGGAGCAAGCGTGGACAGGGCGAAGATTCCACTTTTTACGGCCATCAGGTGATCGGAGAAAGAATGGCGCTGGAAATTTTGGACCGCCTGCGTTTTTCAAAAGAAATAACCGAGAGGGTGGCGCTTTTAATCCGCGAACATATGTTTGTCTATGACCCGGAAACCGTGACTGACGCCGGCGCGCGCCGGCTTATCCGCCGTGTCGGGAAAGAAAATATTGAAGACCTTTTCAAATTGCGCGAGGCGGACCGGATCGGTTCCGGAGTTCCAAAAGCCCAGCCCTATCGCTTGCGGCATTTGAAATTTCGCATAGAAAAAGTGAGCAATGACCCGATTAGCGCGAAAATGCTTCAGCTTGACGGCAACGATTTAATGAAGGATTTGAATATGCTTCCCGGACCGAGAATCGGATTTATTTTAGCCATTCTGCTAGAGGAAGTTTTAGACGACCCGGCTATTAATAAAAAAGAAATTTTATTAGAAAGAGCCAAAACCCTCAATGCTTTAGAGGATAAGCAGCTTGCGGAAATGTCTAAATTTGCCCGAAAATCTGCTGATGAAGCGCAGACAAAAATTGAAGAAGAGATAAAGGAAAAGTATTTTGTGAAGTAG